>QHYO01000674.1:7931-8400 GCA_003224135.1 Acidobacteriota bacterium
TGTCCAAGTGGCCTTTTTCTTTTTTTACGGTGGCGTAGAGGCGATCGAGATCAGCGAGACTTGAAACGTCGCTTTGCACGGCGGTGACATTTTTGCCGATCTGCTTCACCGCGGCATCAAGTTCCGATTGGCGGCGCCCGGTGATGAAGACGTACGCGCCCTCGTTGACGAAGCGCTGAGCCGTGGCGAGACCAATCCCGCTGTTACCGCCGGTTATAACTGCTACTTTTCCGTCGAGCTTACCCATGGCTTTCCTCTTTCACGAGCTCCGCCTAGTTCGCATCACGAGATATAGATGTACTCCGAAGAAGTGGTTATAAAACGAGGTAGACACTCGGATGGAAAGCGGTCCGGCCAGTTCGTAGCCGCCACAGCAAGCAATGACTCTAGGCGGAGGCGGGATGGGAGGCGGATTCGAGTGAGATGGAGCGGGCGGGAGAGGATTTGGTGGCGGCGATGGAGATAGGGG
>QHYO01000675.1 GCA_003224135.1 Acidobacteriota bacterium
CGAAGCCGCGAATGGCAAAGTCGGCACGAGAAGCAGAATTGAATTTAGATGCCGAACGAGTTCCAGGTCAGCCAAGGGTCACCCTGTCGGGAACCGTCAACAAAATCATCGCGTCTCTACGTACGATCCAACCGGAAAAGGCACAGATCGCTGTGACCGGGGCGGACGACCGGTATCGAGATCTCCGTATTGAAAATACCTTAACTGACGGGAATGGCGATCAAGCAAGCCTCAAAAAGGGCGCCCACATTGAGGTTACCGTTACCGCCAAGCCGAAGAAGTAACCCACCAGCGCGATTCATCTGGCGGCGATCAGAGCTGCTGAAGGTAGGTTCAACATGAGCATACACCTCAAATATCGGAGAATAGTGACGCTTGGTTTTGTCGTATTCCTTGTCGGAGCGCTTTCCGCCCAGCGTACACCCGATAAAAAATTGCTCGTCAATGGGAAGAGTACGAGTGCAGTTGTCTTGCAGGTTGATGGGCATTCTTACATAGACATCGAAACGCTGGCTCAGATTACCAACGGATCAGTGAAATTCGAACCGAATCAGATCGTACTGATCATTCCTAACTCGAACTTTGATGCCAATTCCCCGCAAGCCACCGCCGCGTTGTCAAAGGACTTTGCGAGCGCAGCGATCGCCACTCTGGCGGAGATGAAAGAGTGGAAAGGGGTGCTGGGAACGATGGTTACCTTTGGATTGGCGGTTGACGGTTCTTGGGCTCAGATCTATCACGAGCGTGTACAGACGAGCATGGAGCAAGCCACTGTCGCGGCGTCAACCAATTCAGACCACAACGCTCTTCAGTTGCTCAGCACTCAGTTTGCAAACCTGGCGAAGTGGGAAAGTGTTGTCGTTGCGGAACGCCAGAATCACAATGGGGCCAGGACCGTCGCTCCGAACTCCCTCGAGAATGATCCCGTGCTGACGAAATTCTCGAACTGCGGCAAATTTCTGACGACGATGCTTGGCAGCGGTATTTTTGCGGACAATCCAAGTTGTGACTAGCCGCACCACTACGCAACTCCCGCCGAGGCGGGTTCAATTGCATCTACACTGTTCACGCCCAGAAACGACTTACCTCTGAGCGCGTGTCAATAAGAAGTGCTTTTGTCACGCGCGGCACGGATTCAGACTTCTCGTCAAACTTGCTGCCACCGCCAGCGCCCATGGTTCCATTTCTCTTTGCCGCAGGCGCAATGCAATATCCCGAGGGGAAATTCCTACTTGCGCTGACGGTCGGACGAACTGTCCGATACTCCCTCCTGGCGTTCCTGGCAGCCCATTATGGCCGGCAAATGCTCAAGACAGTCATGTCGCAACTTGGACATCCGGTACTCATCGCCGTTATTGGGCTGACTGCAGCGGCAATCGCGGCTCTCATTTTCATGCGCTCGAAGAAACATAGTAAGCGAGCACACACTTAGCCCGACTTCTGCGGCTAGGAGTGGCCACGATGTGCCCTGCCGCTATGCAAACTCGCGAGTTCGTTAGTCGTGCAGGACAACACTCAGGAGGGAATGGTTGACGTGGATCTCGCCGTTGTATTTGATGAAGCCCAGTTTCCTGAACTTGTTCATGAAAAAATTGACCCGAGGGCGTGTTGAGCCGATCATCTCCGCCAGCATCTCTTGCGATACTTTAAGAAGCACCTTTTGAGGCTGCCCCGGCGCGCCAAAGCGCGCGAGCAGCAGCAGAGTACGCGCCAGACGCTTCTCGCTGGAATTAAAGAGCTGGTCGATCAGGTCCTCCTCGACTCGGATGTTCCGTGCCAGCATGTAGGAAATGAAGCGATCGGAAAACTCGTGTTCGCTGTGGAGCACGCGAAGCATCTCATTTTTCTCAATGACGCGTACGGTTGTGGGTGCAATCGCGGTCGCAGTCGCCATGCAAATCGACTGGCCCGCAAGGCAGCCTTCTCCAAAAAAATCACCTGGTCCCAGAATTGCCACAACGGCCTCTTTGCCGGTTTCATTGACCACGGTGAGCTTCACGCCGCCTTCCTGAATGTACATGACATTCGTTGCGGGGTTGCCCTGCGCGAAGACGATTTCTTTTCCTCGAAACTTGCCAACTTTTCTTCCTAGGCCGGTCGAGTCGAGAAACGATTTCACATCGAAAACAGCGCTACCCGACTTGGTGTTCTTGGGAGAGCGATGGGGCTTGACGGGCATACGTTGAACTGCGGAAGACATGCTAGGCGAGACTAGCACGGATTCTGGTGCCTGCTCAATATCGAGTGTTCTATATTAGACACTTGGATATTCCGCGCCGACTGTCCCCGCGTCTTCTGATTCAAGCTCCTCCTGAAGATCGCTTAAAGGTGATTCCTAGCGGCTCCGGAGAACTTTCCGCAACGATTGGCGCACTTCTAATCCTCCGTCATAGTTTATGAATCCTTGTTTCTTGAATCGATTCATGAATAGATTGACTCGCGGTCGCGTTGTGCCAACCATTTCGGCCAACACTTGATGACTCAGAATGGGGATCTCAACAAGCGCCGGACGATTCTTATTCAAGTGTGCTAACCGCAGAAGTACGCGCGCCAGGCGTTGTTCTGCAGAGGAAGTCAGCAATTCCGCAACGTGATCCCGATAGTTCTTGACGCTAGACAACAGATAGGCCACCAGGGAATTTGACGTCTTATTCTTTTTGCGAAGTATTTGGAGCATCTTTTCTTTCTTGATGGTTCGTATGGAGCTGGCGGTCAACGCGACTGCCGTGGACATACGAAGCGGATAGCCAGAGAGACAAAGCTCGCCAAAAAAATCATTCACACCCAGGATCGCGGTAACTGCCGCTGCTTGATGTTTCGTTCGGGCAGTGAGCCGCACTCCTCCTTCTTGAATGTAGAAAAGCGTGTAAGCAGGCTCACCTTGCGTATAGATGTTTTGTTTTTTCCGGTACCGTAAGACCTTGCCGCCCAGGCTGGCTCCTGAAGAGAAACCACCAAGGCGGGAAACCATCTTGTTCATGTGTTTCATAGCTGATCCCACTCCTGACCAACGCCCATTGTGAAAGAGGATTCCCCATTAGGGTTATGTTGCGTGGCCGCCGAACTTAACGGCTCTGTCCTCGGCATAGGGAGTAACCAAAGAGGCAGAATCGTACAGGCACCGATCTGGGAGTTCTGTCCAATTCGAGACACTTTCATTAGTGCGTCTCAAAATGACTTTTTTGGCGGCGGGAAGATGGTCTGCAGGCAAAGAAATTCCAATTGAGATCCTATCTAAGAATGGGGGGCGGAAG
>QHYO01000110.1 GCA_003224135.1 Acidobacteriota bacterium
CCAACCCATAGGATGCATCACATTAAATCCGCGCATTCGCTTTACACGAGCGACGACATCGCCAATCGTGTAGTTCCGCATATGGCCCATGTGCAGCGTGCCGCTGGGATAGGGCAACATTTCCAAAACGTAGTATTTGGGTTTCGAGGCGTCCTCGTCACTTTCAAATACGCGGGCCTGTTCCCACCGCTCTTGCCATTTGGCTTCGATCTTTTGCGGTTCGTACCCTGCTTGTGGAATCTGCTCCGCCACGCATTAACCCTTTTTCTTTTTCTGCAAAGCTTTCTTCGCAGCATCCTTTACTGCTTTGGCCGTCTTTTTACGGTGCGCGGTGAGCTTCTTTTTCAGCGCCGCGGTAAGCATGGAAAATCCTTTTTCGGCGGCGGGGCCTTCTTCGCCTGACAATTCCCACAATTTGGCAACGTTTCGCCGGTCATCGCCGGGTTCTTCGATGGGCGTTTCCAACAGAAACGGCCGCCCCGGCATCCCTGTTGTGATGCTCGCCCCCAATTTGGGATGTTGCAAGATTCGCGCAAACGCCGCTGCCTTGATCTGTCCGTGACCGATGTGCTCGTGGCGATCCACTTTCCCGCCCAGAGCGATCTTTGAATCGTTCAAGTGCCACACGTAAACATTTTCCAAGCCAATGGTTTGCTCGATCTGCGAAATCGTCGCTTCGAGGCCGCCTTCCGTGCTGATGTCGTAGCCTGCTGCAAACAAGTGCGCGGTATCGAGGCAAGCACCCACGCCCAGCGAGGAAAGCCCGCGCACGATAGTCGCGACTTCTTCGAGGCGCGAGCCGACGGCGGTACCCATTCCCGCGGTGTTCTCGATTAATATGCGCAGCTTGCCCAACTGGATGCGCCGAACGGCCTGCTTCACGCTCTCGATAATCGTAGCGACCGCTACTTCAATCTTGGCTTCTCCACGGGCGCCCGGATGCACCACTAGAAAATCCGCCCCAAGAGCGATCCCCCGCACTAAATCGTCATGAAATGCTTGAATCGAGCGCGTGCGCAGCATTGGCTGCATTCCAGCAAGATTAATAAGGTAGTTGGCGTGAATCACCAGCGGTCCAAGACCCAGTTCTTCGCGACGCGCACGGAAGGCCGCAGCGTCACTATCCGGAATGCGCGAAGGGCCGCTCGACCACATCCTAGGACTTGCCGAAAAGATCTGCAGCGCGTTGCATCCGAGCCTGCGCGCAGACTCCAGCGCGTTCAAGTAACTGCCACTGATGGAGGTGTGAATACCGATCCGCAAACTGCCGTCCACCCACGCGGGCGGCACGGGTTCGGCCGGAGGCTCCGGACGATACTCGTCTTCCGGATCAAAGCGCTCGTCGCGCACATCAAGCGGGTCAAGCCTCAACTCGTTTACGTCTGGAGCGGTGTTTGTAAGGATAGTCTTCGGCTCTGGCATTCGTCGGTCGCTACTCTCTTAGCTCGGTAAACCTTCTATTTTATCCGACCTTGGCACATTCTCAAAACGAACTGTGGAGCGACTTAATGCGGCGCATAGGAGGAGGTTCAGGAGGCAATACGGACACAAAAGCACCCGCCGAGAGACAAACGAGCGAGGCTATTGGCCGGGATCGGTATTCAGAGCCGCGGAGCGGTTGGTCTGTCAGCGCCCGAACATAGAATACGCAATGCGATGCGCTTCCTCGTTCGCCGGCTCGGTTTCGGTTCTGACCTGGTGACGAGAAGCGGCGAGATGTGCGCGTTCGGTGGTTTGATTCGCGATGCGCTCAAGGGCTTCCGCGATCCGTACCAAGTGTACCGCCAGTTCATCGGTTGCTGCTGACCGTTTTACGGAAACACGGCGTTCGCGGCTGAGGGCCAGCAAAAGTGTGGCTATGCCCAGCAATAGGGCTCCGGCGACCAACAGTTGGAAGGCAGAAAAATTCGATAGCGGAATTTGTGGAATTGCCAGCGCTGTACTTACCAGCATCGTCTCCTCCTTCTTGCTGGGCTCTTAAGTGCGCTGGGCTTGGCGGGGACCGTCCGGCTGGTTCTACTGATTATATGCACGCTGAAATGGTCTGGTTGCAATGCATTTTATTCCCTGATACACGGTCTGCTGTATGTCGGACCTTTTGTGCGCGTAAGGCATCCTTCACTTTGAAGAAAGTGCGACCAGGAATGCGAGAACTGCGGCGCATCCAAGTGCCGTGCGGACAGAGTGGAGGCGGTTCCACTTTACAATTAACGCGCGTGTTTGCGGGCCTGCATCGGCTGGTGCCGTTTCCGCTAACACGCGGTTGGTCGGCATGATGCCGAAAATGGTCCAGGGCCAGTTCGCGAGGAGCAATATGGCACCGACGACAAACGCTGACCTGCCGGTTGTCCACCAGGCCAGAATCCCGAGGCCGAAGCCGATGAGTGCAAGCGGAGCCTGCATGGCAAATCCGCGCTTGTAGGCGGGTTTCCACTGAGCGAGGAGCGCGCGATCGTCGAGGGCAAGACGCGCAGGCTGTTCGGCGACGCTGACGTAAACCGCAGCGCCCGTGAACAGCGCCGCAACAATAAGAGCAACATGCCCTGCGAACATAGCTGAGTCTGCCTCGCGAGAATTCCGATATCTGCCTTTTAAAGATTACCACCTCGAGCGAGAACGTATCCGGACGATCGGCTCAAATCCAAAAGGTTCAAATCCGTGCGTAGAAACTCCTGCGCACTTGGCGGAAATTCTTTTTTGCTGGCGGCTTCGGCTTGCCACGCGCTAGAATAGTCGCGTTCCCTTGTCATTCCTTGTCGTTCGGCCTTCGGACCCTGCGGTACAGGCGAACTGACGCAAAGGACACGAACATGAAGATGTCCGTCATCCAAGCCGTCCCGTTCGTCTAATCCGCGCCCGTCGCGGCTGAGACCTTTCCCTTTTCCCTAACACAATTTTCCTTAACGGCGCCGCCCGCTGGTTGCTACAGTGCGCTCGCGCGGAATGCACAGGTCTTTATGGGAACGATGGAATCGCAAAATACTAGCGCGGCGCCGCAACCTTCCTTGTGGAAGTCGATCCGTGAGGCAGTTCGTGGATCGCACCAGGACTTCACCACGGGAAGCCTGAACCGGGCGATTTTGCTGCTGGCCATCCCGATGGTGCTGGAGATGGTGCTGGAATCGCTGTTCGCGGTGGTTGATGTGTTCTGGGTGGGCAGGCTGGGCGCGGATGCCGTGGCTACCGTCGGACTAACAGAGTCATTGTTGAGTCTCGTGTTTGCGGTTGGATTGGGTTTGAGTCTTTCGACGACGGCGATGGTTGCGAGGCGTATCGGGGAGAAAGATCCGAATGGCGCCGCGGTTGCGGGCGTACAAGCGATCGTGATCGGGTTAGCGGTCTCGTTGGCAATCGGATTGCCGTGTTTCTTTTACGCTCCTCGTCTGCTGCAACTCATGGGTGCATCACCGCAGGTTATTGCGGTTGGTTCGAGCTATGCGCGGATAGCTTTGGGCGGAAGCGGCGCCATCCTGATGCTGTTTCTGAATAACGCGATTTTTCGCGGTGCCGGCGATGCGGCCATCGCGATGCGATTGCTGTGGGTGTCCAACATCATCAATTTGGTGCTCGACCCGTGCTTGATTTTCGGTTTGGGGCCCTTCCCGAAGCTGGGTGTGACTGGAGCGGCGCTGGCTACGTTCACGGGACGAAGCATCGGCGTTGCGTACCAGTTCTACCGGCTGCTCCGCGGCTCGGAACGCATACGCATTCTGCGCCAGCACATTCGCATCAACCTGTCTGTGCTGCTGCGGTTGGTGCGCGTTTCGCTTACAGGAATTCTGCAATTCGCGATCGCACACACAAGCTGGATCGGGTTGGTGCGCATCGTGAGTATCTTCGGCTCGGCAGCGCTTGCGGGATACACGATTGCGTTACGCATCGTGATTTTCGTTATTTTGCCGTCCTGGGGGCTGAGCAATGCCGCTGCCACGCTGGTCGGCCAAAATCTCGGCGCCAAACAGCCGCAGCGGGCGGAGACTTCCGTATGGCGCACGGGTTTTTACAACATGATTTTCCTCGGTGCAATCGGCGTGATCTTTGTAGTGTTCGCTGAGCCCATCGTTCGCTTGTTCACGCACGATCCGCAGGTGGTTCCGCTCGCGGCAAGTTGTCTGCGCATCATCAGCTACGGGAATATCGGGTACGCGTACGGCATGGTCATGCTGCAGGCGTTCAACGGAGCAGGTGATACGATCACGCCGACGATCGTCAACTTTTTTGGATTCTGGCTTTTGGAAATTCCGCTCGCGTGGTTCTTG
>QHYO01000676.1 GCA_003224135.1 Acidobacteriota bacterium
AAATGCACGCAACACGCCAATATGCGCGATGCCACGCGCAAATCCACCGGCGAGCGCCAGACCAATTTTAGGGCGGGCTGCCCGGTCAACGCCGTCGCCATGGACAAACTCGCGAAATTTTTCATTCGCAATGCGCAACCATTCAAGAGCGTCGCTTACTTTGCTGTCCAGCATGCTGTTCCCATTTTAAGCTACGAGCCGCGCGGTGTGCACAGTTTGACCGCGCTTTGCCGGTTTTGTAACCTGTCCGAGCGTTCATATCGTAATCGAAGGGCTGCGATGAAGCTTGCCATACAAAAAGCAGTGGTATTAGGCGCCGGGACGATGGGCGCCCGCATTGCCGCGCACTTCGCGAACGCAGGTCTGCCGTGCGTGCTGCTGGATATGGTTCCGCCGGACCTGAAACCAGACGCGCCGACATCGGAAAGGAACCGCTTTGCGCGGAACGGACTTGAAGCCGCGAAAAAATCGCGTCCCGCGGCATTTTTCAGCGCGGCGCTGACGGAAAAAATCTCGATCGGAAATTTTGAGGACGATCTGGCGCGCTGTGGGGAAGCGGACTGGATTATCGAAGTGGTGGCGGAAAATCTTGAAATCAAGCGCAACCTGCTGTCGCGCGTTGCGCAATTTCGCAAGCCCGGAGCGATTGTCACGACGAACACCTCCGGCCTGCCAGTGCACCTGATCGCTGAAGGATTGCCGGATGAATTCCAGGAACACTGGGCTGGCACTCACTTCTTTAACCCGCCTCGATACCTAAAGTTGGTGGAAATTGTTCCCGGGCCGAAAACTTTGCCGGCGGTGGTTGTGACACTGCGGGATTTTTGTGACCGGCGGCTCGGCAAGGGCGTGGTGGTGGCTAAGGATACGCCCAACTTCATTGCGAACCGCATCGGGACTTTTTCCATGTTGAATGCGCTGCGATTGATGGGCGAGCTTGGGATGACTGTCGAAGAGGTGGATGCTTGCACCGGGCCCGCTGTCGGATGGCCGAAGTCGGCAACTTTCCGCACGGCGGATATCGTTGGACTCGACGTGCTGGTTCACGTCGTCAAGAATATTTACGAAACTGCGCCGAACGACGAGTCGCGCGAACGATACAAAGTGCCAGTGCTCGTGGAGGAAATGACCAGACGTGGCTGGCTGGGCGACAAAACCGGCCAGGGCTTCTATAAAAAAGTGAAAGGCGAGGGCGAAAAAGAAATTTTGACGCTGGATGTTCACACCATGGAATACCGCGCGCGGCAGAAAGCGAGATTCGCTTCGCTGGAGGCTGGCAAAACGATTGACGATACAAGCGAGCGACTTCGCGCCCTGGTGGGGCCGATCCTTGAAGGGCAGAAAGGCGATAAGGCACAGCAGTTCTTATGGGGTGCGTTGTCGGAGACGTGTTTGTATGCAGCACGGCGCGTGCCTGAAATTTCGGACAATATTGTGGATGTCGACCGCGCGATGCGCTGGGGATTTGGCTGGGAGCTTGGTCCATTTGAAATGGTTGACGCGCTGGGGCTCAACGCGTTTGCCGCGCAGATTCAAAAAGAGGGCCGGGCGCTGCCTGCGTTGATCGAAAAAGTTCTTGCAAGCGGGCGCAAGAGTTTTTACGAATCGGAGAAGGGAATTACGACAGTCTTCGATCCTGGGGCGGCCGGCTTGAAGAAGGTAGAAGAGCCCGCGGGCATTATCATCCTGAAATCGTTGAAAGATTCGGGGCGCGAAGTTGAGAGGAATTCCGGCGCGAGCCTGGTGGACCTGGGCGACGGCGTGGTTTGCTGCGAATTTCACGCCAAGATGAATGCGATCGGCACGGACCTGATCGCGATGATTCACAAGGGACTAAAGCGGCTGGAAAGCGATTTCGACGCGATGGTGATCGCAAACCAGGCCGTGAATTTTTCGGTAGGCGCGAACCTGATGCTGGTTCTGGTGGGCGCGCAGGAGCAGGAGTGGGACGAACTGCACATGGCGGTGAAGCAGTTCCAGAACGCGAATCTCGCAATCAAATATGCGAAGAAGCCGGTGGTTGTGGCCCCGCAAGGGATGGCGCTTGGAGGAGGCTGCGAGATCAGTTTGCATGCTGCAAGAATTCATTCGGCGGCGGAAGCGTACGTTGGGCTTGTAGAGACCGGAGTGGGCTTGATCCCGGGCGGTGGAGGAACGAAAGAGATGCTGATTCGCGCAAACGAACACGCTGCGGGCGAGGAGGATTTGGATTTGTTCCATGCACTGAAGCCGGTGTTTGAAAACGTGGCGATGGCAAAAGTAGGAACGAGCGCCGAGGAATGCCGCGAACTCGGCTATTTTCGCCGCGAGGATCGCTATTCGATGAACACGCAGCGTCTGGTTGCGGATGCAAAGGAAACCGCTCTGGCATTGGCGCGATCCGGATGGAGACCGGGCGCCGCAAGCTGGCAGGAAGGCGCGCAGACGACACAGATCAAAGTGCTGGGCGAACAATTTCTTGCGGGAGCGAAGCTTGCGATTCACATGCTGGTGCGCGGCGGGTACGCTTCGGAATATGACGCCGTGGTGGCGCGGAAGCTTGCCAATATTCTCGCGGGCGGACCGCTTACTTCGCCGCAACTGGTCAGCGAGCAATACATTCTCGATCTCGAACGCGAATCTTTCGTCTCCTTGTGTGGTGAGAAGAAAACGCAGGAGCGCATCGCACATATCTTGAAAACTGGCAAACCGCTTCGCAACTGAGTTTGGTAAATCCATTGCAATTCAAGTGCCGCTGTCGAACTGATGTAATCCCATGAAATCGTATAAAAACGTATTGATATAGCGATTTAGCATGGCCTATACTGAAACCGCAGGAGCACATCGTGCAGAGACTGTTGGCACCGCGTGAAGCAGCGAACATCCTGGGGATCAGCTATCCCACGCTGAAACAATGGATTTATCGGGGCAAAATCAAAACAGCCAAGACGCCGGGCGGTCATCATCGCGTGCCGGAGAGCGAAATCGACCGCTTGATTCCCAAGAAGCTGGAGCGCGGGGAGATCAGCTTGCGCCGCGGCCAGTTTCGCAAGATCAGCGGGCGTAACCAGTTGATCGGGCGAGTGATTGCGATCAAGTACAGCGGACTGCTGGCGCAAGTGACGCTGGCGATCGGCGAGCAGCACATCACATCGATCATTACTGCGGACGCCGCAAAAGAGATGCGATTGAAGCCGGGTGAACGCGCAGCGGCGCTGATCAAGTCCACCGAAGTGATGATTCTTCGCGTGTGAGGGTGCGGAAGTCTTCTGTCGGAATCGCATGTCAGTTAAGAACAGTTTCGGGAAAATTCTGCTGGCGATATTTGCGGTTTGCTGGCTTGCCGTGCCGGTTTTTGCGCAAAAGAGGCAGATTCGTGTGGCCTCCGCCGCCGATTTGCAGACGGTGATGCCGCAGATTGTCAAGGCTTATGAGACGCGCTCCGGCACAAGCGTCGAGGTTGTTTATGGTTCAAGTGGGAATTTTTATGCGCAGATTCAAAACGGCGCGCCGCTTGATGTTTTTTTCTCGGCGGACAGCGAGTATCCACGCAAGCTTGAAGAGGCAGGATTTGCAGAGCCACAATCTGCCGTCATCTATGGCTTGGGCCGGATTGTGTTGTGGATGCCCGCGAACGCAAGCTGTAATCCAGAGGGTGAAGGATGGAAATGTCTGGTGAATCCAGACGTCAGGAAAATCGCGATCGCGAATCCCGAGCATGCCCCCTACGGTCGTGCCGCAGTCGCCGCTTTGCGGAAGGCGGGAATTTATAGTGAGATCCGGGCAAAGCTCGTGTTTGGCGAAAACATTTCGCAAGCAGCACAATTTGTGGAATCGGGAAACGCGCAGGCGGCGATCCTCGCCTATTCGCTAATTTCATTACCGGGGCTACGCGGCGGCAAGAAGTGGGAGATACCGAAAGCAACGTATCCGCGGATTGAGCAGGCAGCCGTAGTTTTGAAATCGTCGAAGGACAAAATTGTCGCACAGGATTTTGTAAAGTTCGTGACAAAAGGGCAGGGGCGGGAGTTGTTGGCGGAATTCGGATTTCAGCCCCCCGGTGATCATCCAAGCGCGCAATAGGGCACGATAGATTCTGCTAGTGGTTGGAATGCCACTGGCGTATTGGCTGGCGCAGACAAAATGGCGGGGTAAGTTTTTAGTGGAGAGCGTCGTAGCGCTGCCGCTGGTGCTGCCGCCCACGGTGCTTGGCTTTTATTTGCTTGTGGCCATGGGAGCAAATGGTCCGCTGGGAAGATTGTGGACAGCGTGGTTTGGCCACACCCTGGCGTTTACATTTCTCGGATTAGTCGTGGCGTCCGTGCTGTATAGCTTGCCGTTTGCGGTGCAACCGCTCGCCGTGGCGTTCGAAAGCGTGGACGCGCGGCTTCTGGATGCCGCGGCGGTGCTAGGTGCCGGCCGCTGGCGGACTTTCCGCGAAATTATTCTGCCGCTTTCGATTCGTGGTGTAGTTACAGCGGCGGTCCTGAGTTTTGCACACACGCTTGGCGAATTCGGCGTGGTACTGATGGTCGGCGGCAATATCCCAGGTAT
>QHYO01000677.1 GCA_003224135.1 Acidobacteriota bacterium
TTTGAACTCGACGAATCGCTGGTTTTCCGTGTTCCGGGCATGGTGAATTTGCAGCGGCTCTTTCATTTGTATGAAGAGACGCCGCGGCCCGCGCTGAAATATCCACCGTTCGCAGCGAAGCAAGTGCACATTGGCCACGACGCCGATTCGCTTTTTGCGGCTCTGCGCCATCAGGATGTTCTGCTTCACCATCCTTACGAGTCGTACGATGCCGTGGTGAATTTTCTTGAAACCGCGGCGCACGACCCGCACGTTCTCTCGATGAAGCAGACGCTGTACCGCACGAATACGGATTCGCCGATTGCGCGCGCGCTGCTGGAGGCGGCATCGAAAAAAGAAGTTACCGTGGTGGTGGAACTAAAAGCCAGCTTCGATGAAGCCTCGAACATTCGCTGGGCGCGAAGCCTTGAAGACGCGGGTGTGCAAGTCTTCCATGGGCTGGTGGGGCTTAAAACGCATGCAAAGCTCGCTCTTGTGGTGCGGCAAGATCCTGATGGAAAGATCCGGAGGTACGCGCATCTTGGCACTGGAAACTACAATCCGTCGACTGCGCGCTACCACACTGATTTCAGTTTGCTGACTTGCGATGAAGCGATCACGGCCTCGGTGAACGACGTTTTTAATTTTTTGACGGCGTATGCCGAGCAGCCGAACTACAAGCCGCTATTCGTTGCGCCGCGTGACCTTGCAAAGAACTGTATTGCGTTGATCGATCGCGAAGCTCGCAACGCAAAACGCGGCCGCCCGGCGCGAATCATCGCGAAAGTAAACGCACTCGTCGATCCTCCCCTGATTCAGGCGCTTTATCGTGCATCGCAGGCCGGAGTGGAAATTGATCTGATTGTGCGCGGCCAGAGCGCGTTGGTTCCCGGATTGCGCGGTGTCAGCAGCCGCATTCGAGTGCGCAGCATCGTAGGGCGCTTCCTAGAGCACAGCCGGATTTTTTACTTTGAAAACGCCGGCGATCCGGAAATCTATCTAGGTAGCGCCGACTGGATGCAGCGGAATCTTTACGAGCGCGTTGAAGTGTTGTTCCCGCTGAAAGATCCGGAGTTGCGCCGCCGCATCGCCAACGAAATTCTTCCGGTTTATCTCGCGGACACGCGTAGCGCACGGCTGCTCGGGGCTGACGGAAAATATTTTCGTCCGCGCGCCTCTCGCAATGGGCATGGGATGTCCGCCCAGGAGCAGTTGATGCGTGCCGCACGCCGGCCTGCTTCTGCATTCGACACCAGTGCGCGGAAGACCAAACGCAATATCCATGGGGCAGCCTATACTTCTTCCGCTGGTGATGACCCCACGGCCGAATCCGCCTCGCAGGATTCCTTAAATGCAAGCGTATGATTTGATTGTGATCGGCTCCGGGCCGGGCGGGCAAAGAGCCGCCATTCAGGCAGCGAAATCCGGCAAACGGGTTGCGATCATCGAAAAAGACGCGGCGGTGGGCGGCGTGTGCATCAACACCGGCACAATTCCCAGCAAGACCATGCGTGAAGCGGTGTTGCACCTCTCTGGTTTCTACTATCAAAATTTCTACGGCGCCAACTATCACGTGAAGGACGTTGTGACGATGTCCGATCTGAATGATCGGGTACACCGAGTGATCGAAAATGAAGTTGCTGTGATTCAGGATCAGCTGCAGCGGAATGGAGTGGACCTGCTGCACGGCAGGGGATCTTTCATGGATGCGCATCACGTGCTGGTGGATAGCGGAACCGGGCGGAATCAATTGGAAGGCGCGAATATATTGATTGCAACGGGAACGAAACCGGCGGTCAATGCGAAAGTTCCTGTGAACGGCAGAACCATTATCGACAGCGATCAGATTCTCGCTATGACGCAACTGCCGAAGACGCTGATTGTGGTGGGCGGTGGTGTGATCGGCGTGGAATACGCGTGCATGTTCGCGACGCTGGGCGTGCGCGTGACGATTGTGGAGAAGCGGCCGCGGCTGCTGGAGTTTGCGGACACCGAAATGGTTGAGGCGTTGACATACAACATGCGCGACCGGCGCGTGACGATGCGGCTGAACGAAGAAGTGGACAGCGTGGAGGAACTGCCGGACGGCCGCGTGGCGGCAATGCTGGTGAGCAACAAGCGGGTGATCGGCGATGCGTTGCTTTACGCCGTGGGCCGTCAAGGAAATGTTGATGAGCTGAATCTTTCCGCGGCGGGAGTTGTGGCGGATGACCGCGGCCGCATTCACGTGGACGCCGATTATCGCACCGCGCAGCCGCACATTTTTGCGGTGGGCGACGTGATTGGATTTCCAAGCCTGGCCTCGGTTTCGATGGAGCAAGGGCGAATCGCGGCGGCGCGCGCTTTTAACTTGAAGATTCAGAGCGATCCTGCGGCGTATCCCTATGGTATTTACACGATTCCGCAAATTTCGTTCATTGGGAAAACGGAAGAGCAGCTGACGCAGGAAGACGTGCCGTATGAGGTGGGCATGGCGTATTATCGCGAAATCGCGCGTGGGCAGATTTCCGGACAAACCGAAGGGCGGCTGAAATTGCTATTTCACCGCGAAACGCTGGAGCTGCTCGGCGTTCACATTTACGGCGAAGAGGCGGCCGAGCTGCTGCATATCGGGCAGGCGGTATTCAGGTTAAAGGGCAAAGTGACGTACTTCGTGAACACGGTTTTCAACTACCCGACGCTTGCCGAGTGCTACAAGGCGGCGGCGTTCAACGGATTGAATCGACTGCACTGAGTCCTGCCAACGCGTTCTGAACAGAGGTTCCTGTGAGCGCATTTAGACGAAAGATCGGAGACCACAGCGATCCCAGCAGCAATCGGGCATTGCTCTAAAAGCCGTTCGCGGGATACAATGGAAGGTTCAGGAGGAGTGTTTTTGTGCTAACGATTCGACTGGCCAGGATTGGAAAGAAAAAGAAACCGTTTTATCGTGTGGTGGTGATTGAGAGCAGTAAGCCCCGCAATGGGCGGGTGGTGGAATTGGTCGGTACGTATG
>QHYO01000679.1 GCA_003224135.1 Acidobacteriota bacterium
CGCATCGAAATGCGAGCGCGTAGGATCGGGCGAACCGGCAGCGTGAACGATGGCGAGTTCGTTTTTGTGAAACAGCGCTGCGAGCGAAGCAAGACTTGGATGAAGTCCGAAAAATCCATCGAGATCGACCGCGCAATCGGCGCTGCCAAGACGCGGCTCTGGAATCGCGATGGTTGGACGCATACGGTAGTAATTTTGCTCCCCGAACGGAACGACAATGTTCAAACCGTCGGCGGCGCCGCGTTGAAACAAAACGACCAGCTTCTTTTTTCCCGAGGAAGGAGTTGCGGCGATGGCGCGTTGAAGAAACGCGGGCATGGTGCTGAGCCCGACCATGGCGATGCCGCCCTGCTTCACGAAATAGCGTCGTGAAAACGTGAGTGGCCGCCGACCTTCGCAACACTCGAAACTCATGCGTAACTCCCTGACTTCAAGAGACTGACTTCAAAGAGATGACTTCAAAGAGAGGAACTATCGTTCCTCTTTTAAGGTGAAGATTTCGAGGCCCTTGAATCATCGCCTCTGGAACTCCGGTGCGCCCAGCACCAAACCCGTAACCATCGCCAAATCAATGTGTTTCACCGGATCGTCGAGCATGGCTTGCACGACTTGGGGATCGTCCAGCTGCTTTTGCAAGGTTTCCACGGTGGTGGGAGCGGCATGACCGCCGAGGAACAGTTGGACCGCGCGATCGAGAACTTGCCTGGAGTCTGTGGACGAGTCAGTGCCGAAAAGCGAAGCGGCGTCCGTGCGCGAGCCGCGGACTTTATTTCCTGCCAGGGCGAGCGAAAAATTCAGGCGATTCAAAAGGGCTCCGGTGTTCACCCAAGTTTCGGCTTTGTCGGCATAGCCAGTTGGCGGTTGGCATTGATAGAGCGGTTCGCCGATGCGGCCGACCCATTGGACAAGGGGCATGGGCGTATCCACATCGGTGCCAAGGGCGCGAACAGTGGAGGCGACAAACTCGAACGGCGTTTTGATTTTTGCGCGGTAGGCGTCACGCGTCCAGAATTCCGGCGAGTAAATCATCGTGTGCATGACGGCACGAATATCGCCGTCGCTCGATTTGAACGTTTCCGCCATGCGAGAGACGAGGGCGGGCGGCGGATTGTCGCTGACGAAACGGCGAGCAAGCTTCGTCGAAATAAACTTGGCGGTGCTGGGATAGCGGACGAGAAGTTCAATGACCTGTTCGCCATCTTTCATACCACCAGCATGAATCTTTTTTCCGAGAACGATTTTGGGATCGGGATCGTGGATGCGTTCGTCGAATTTGAACTGCGGATTCTCGCGAGGCTTCTCAATGGTCCAGCCAGTGAAACAACGAGCGACTTCAGTGACGTCCTTCTGCGTGTAGCCGCCGTCAACGCCGAGAGTGTGAAGCTCCATCAGCTCGCGGCCGTAATTTTCGTTCAGCCCACGTTCCTGTTTCTTTTTGTTTTGGGCTTGAGGATTTTGCGGAGGCAAGGGCCTGGGAAAACGGTTCCTGGCGGCGCGCATTTGTTGACGCATCGCGCGTTGCTGCGCCTGACGTTGAGCCGCGCGAGGATCAGCACTCATAAAATTATCCAGGTAGAAAAGCATGGCCGGGCTTCTCGCGGTGTCGGTCACCAAATCCTTGAACTTTCCGAGGATGTGCGGCTGGATGACATCGCGTTCGTAAGAGGTGACGTAGTAACGGTCTTCGCCCTTTCCCGCGAACACGTTGAAGTGATTAAACCAGAAATCGTCCATGACCTGTTGTAATTGCCGTTCGCTGTAGATGGCCCGCGCCATTTTGGCCATTGCGAGTTCCTCGACGACGCGTTGCGGACGTTTGCTGTCGTCAGCGATTGCGCGAGGCACAGCGTTGGGGTCGATGCTCAGCGCACCTCTTCTGCTCGAGGGGGATGCGGCACCAGGACTCGCGACGTTTGCCGGCGCTTGCTTCATCGGTGAGGGAACGTCGGCGTTCGCGCTCAATTTTACTGGAGATGCTGCGGCTGTTTCGCCGGACGGAAGCGCCATCGAATCGGAAGGAGCTTGCGAATCACCCGCAATCACCGCAGCAGTAGCAGCTTCGGATTTTGATTGCGGTTGGGGTTGCTTGAGTTGTTCCTTGGTGAGGCCAGCCTGCTTTGCTGCTTGCTTAGGTTGCGGATAGTCCTCAATGAGCTTCACAGTGCTCAGCCGTAGTGTCGGCAGCGGCTCCAGACGAGCGTCGACTGCTTTGTCGTCGATGGAGTTTGGATTCAGTTGCTGATCGATCCATTTGGCGAGTCCGAGTTGCTTGACCCGCTCTATGTCGCCCGGCCGCGGACCGTAAGCAAGGCGATTCAATGTGTGGAGGATGGCTTCGTCGACACTCAGTTCGGAAATCGGCAGGCCTTTGAGGATGGGATCCTGTTTTGGCTTTTTATCTTTTGCGGGAATCGTGGGGCTCGGGACGGCTGCGTCGGCGCACGGTGCGAGAAGTAGTGCTACGGCAAGCAGTGAAGCGAGAAAGGAGCGAAGGTGTGGCGCACCAAGATGTGAGGCGTCGCGTAAGGGTCTCATGGCCATGTGGTGGCGCGAGACGAAGCTATCCCACGCCATGCACAGACAGAATAACCCGTAGGCGGATAAGAAGTTGTGCCGAAGAAGGGCACGTGCCAAAAACAAACGGGCAGGTGGGGTGGCCAAAAGAACCGCCCAGCACTACAAAAGAAGGGGCAGCGGGCTAAAAGCCCGGCAGCATA
Source organism: Acidobacteriota bacterium (assembly GCA_003224135.1). Taxonomy (GTDB): domain Bacteria; phylum Acidobacteriota; class Terriglobia; order Acidiferrales; family UBA7541; genus Acidiferrum. The sequence continues at coordinate 2,718 of QHYO01000679.1, forward strand.
TCAAGACAAAACTAATCGAGGTCGAAATCGACGGTGCGGGGCGGCGCTTTTCTTCCGGCGGCGTCAGCGGCCATGAGCACCAGACGATAATTGCCGGGATTCAGGTCTTTGGCCATGACCAGCATGCCGATAGGAACAACGGGATTTCCTTTTTGCAGGAAATCGTCCGCCGCAACAGTGCCGGTGAAAAATACCTCTTTGTTCGAGGCACGCTCCTGGATTTTGTAGCCGAGAACCACTCGCGGGGGTTGCTCCCCGGTTAGCAAGGAATCATAAATTTCAGAATATAAAATGATTTTGTCATTGCGCTTGAAGCGATTGACTGCGGCAGGAACCACCTGCAGTCCTTTTACAACGAGAGGGGTGCGATCTTCGAGCAGAACGGAATCGAAATCGGCATTCGTCGCGAGTTCTTCCACGCGCTGAGCGTTGTTACTCATGACGATGCCGCCGAGGGCGAACTCCTTGCCGTCGTAAGCGTCAACGTCGAGCGGCCAACTGGATTTACCGTAGGCATCATTTCCAGCGCTGAGGACGACAGTCATTTTGTAATGACCGGGAACGGCGTCGAACTGGTTCTGGTAGTGGTAGGCAGTCTTTGTGAAGTCTTTCCATTCGTCCTTTTCGAGATCGAGTTTCACCTGATCGCTAAACTTTGCGCCAACGGAGCCGTCTTCGCGATAGGCGATGCCGAGGACGCTGAGACTCGAGTGATACTTTCCTTTGTCCTTATCGAACTTGAACATTTCCTGCGGAATCTCCATGGCAAGATTCACGCGAGCGAGATTCGGTCCGGTGTAAAAGTAGGGAGCCTGGAAAGACGGATGAACGCCGCCGCCCTGCGCGTCCTGAGCACGAATTTCGAGCTGCTTTTCGACCGGCGTGCCATCCAGAATATTGGGCTGACGAGCATTGCAATAACCGCTACGCGCGCGCACGTTTGTGCCGCCGTGATTCAACTTCACTTTGAGCGTGTGGCAGCTGCCTTCGGCCGATTCGGGAGGAACATAACCGAGCAGATAAAATTCGTTTTGCTCGCTAGCGATGCGCTGGAGTCCGCCGAAAAGGTCGTTGGTGTTGAAAATTGTGAAGCCGCCAGTACCTTCGGCGAGCGCCGCGAGGATTTGCTGGTTGGTGGAAGCGGATTCCGGAAATTGTGGAACGATGGAGCGCGGCTGATTCAAAGGATTGTTGTAGTAGTTGCTGGTGGGGTAGCCGCCACGATTACCACCATTCGAGCCTCCGCCGCGGCCGGTCGTGCCACCGCCCGTGCCGCCACGGCCGCCACCGGTTCCGGTGCCACCAGTCCCGCCACGGCCGCCGCCGGCACCGGTCCCACCAGTTCCGCCCGCTCCACCCGTGCCACCGCGACCGCCACCGGTGCCGCCAGTCCCGCCCGTGCCACCACGGCCGCCGCCCGCGCCGCCACCGGTACCTCCCGTGCCACCTCCGGTACCTCCCGTGCCACCTCCGCCACCCGGACGTTGTGGGTCAGCGTAGGAAGCAAGGACAAGGCTGACGATTCGAGGCTGCGCCTCCCTTTGGAGCTGGCGCCTGGAGTCCGCGGACGTCGAGCGAATAGACGGCAACGTTGGATTTATTGCAGGCGTCAATAGTGGCTGTCAACTCGGATTGGCGTTCGGCAGTGAGCGGAAAGCCGGAAGAAAAGAGCACGAGCATTTTGCGGCCTGGAATAGAGCGCAGATTCTTTGCCAGAGTGCGAACGGAAAGCAACATGGAGCGCGCGCCGTAATCGGTTGCCGCGTTGGTAAAGCCCGCAATTCCAGGCGTGCTGATGGTCGAAGCTCCGGGCCCGGCAGTGTCCGCGTTGGACGCGACGTAGGAAGACTTTACGCCTTTGGCGGCAGCCTGAAGGAGTTCGGCATTGGCGGTAAAATTCTGCACGATGCGCAGCGAGCCTCCAAATTCGACGACGGCCATCAGGTGATCGGGCGCGACGTTGGAATCGATAAATTTTGTGGCAGCGGCACGGGCCGAGATCTGGTCAGGCAGCGCCATGGAAGAGTTGTCGAAGAAAAGGACAAGGTAGTGCTTTTGGGAATTCTGAGGGTCGGAAGAACTTGCGCCGTTGGAGAAGCTGGTGATGGTCTGCTCTTTATTGTCTTCGTAGACTTTGAAATCGCCCTGAGAGAGATCGTGGATGTAGTTCCCTTTTTTGTCGGTGACGACGGTGTCCACGAGAACGAGACGCGACTCCTTCTTGATGGTGGACGCAACTTGCATGGGCTGCTGCGGTTCGGCGGCTGGGGGAGTTGTTGCGGGCGGTGAATCTTGTGCGAAGGATGGAAACGCCACAAACACAACCGAGGCGAGCGCAAGTGCCAAATGGGCGCGTGAGAAATTGTGAGCGATCATTTTGATACCTCCGTCAGCAGGACTGGCGTCAGCAAGACTGGCAAAAGTCCTGGTCATCCAAATCTTTGGTAAGCCAACAAAAACGCGTCAATAGGGGATGACTACTGCGCCGTTGCGCGCCGCCATCAGTTCCCCTTCCTTATCCCGCACGACGAGCCGGACGAGATAGGATCCTGGTTTGACGTCGAAACTAGACTTGACGGTAATGCCCGAACGGTCGAGGCGCTGGAGAGTGGCGTCGAGCAACTTCATTTCCAGAATTTTTTCGCCGCCGGTTACGAAATTCCCATTTTCATCGAAAATGACGGTGGCGAGAGTGACGTCGTCATGATTGCGGCCATCGACTTTGCGGAACTTCACGGATTTCAAATCCAGGTGAGCTAGAACGGAGAGCCGGAACTGGGTCTGGTCCTTGCGAAAAAACTGAGTTTGAAGGTCCACGGGCAAGTCACGGATTTCTTCCTGCGAAAAATCGGCTTCCTGGATTTCCTGTTTGGCCGTTTCTTCGGGAGTCTTCAGCGTGCGTGGAGCATAGTAGCCGCGGCGCGCCTGAATGTTGAATTTTTGCTTGCCGGCCAAACTAACTTTCAGAGTGTGGAAACTGCCGTTCAGCTTGAGATTTTGCGGCGAAAAGCCGAGGAGATAGGACGCAGCGGGAGCAGCCACGGCTTCGCGCAATGCGACGGCAAGATCGTTTCGATTGTGAAAGAAGGTGCCACCAGTGCCAAGCGCGAGATCGTCAAGGATTTCGCTCTGCGCCGATTGAGCCTGGACGCGGAAGCTGCTCTTGTAGCCGGCGGTCCTGAAAGAATCCCGTGGAGGATTAGCGATATCGCCCATAACGTCAGGGGTGTACAGACCGCGCGCGTCGACCGTGTCGATGACAACACCAGAGCGGTTCGAACGGTCAATGATATCGACACGATCCGACAACAATGAAGAGATGATGAAGCCGGGCGAAATGAAAACGAGTTTCCGCTGGCCGGGCATACCGGTCAGGCGGCGCAAGGCATCTTCCATATGGCGATACGTGTAGTCAGAAAGGGTATCGCCGTTGCTGAGAGCGCGAGCCGCGGCCGAAGAAGCCATACTTCTGGCCTGGGCCACCTTGGTTTCATCGCCATTGAAAGCACATTGCACGGCATCCTCGGTGGCGACCGCCAGAGCTTGTGAATCGTTCCTGTTCTCAATGAGGTCGGCCTGGTAGTAGGTGACTTCGGGACAATCGTGAAATCCGGTGTCGGTCAAAGGGCGGGCAATAATTTGATTCAGAGATCTTTTCAGCAATTCGTGGTCAGAAGTAAATTCCTGCGAGAACTGGCCGGAGGTCGTGAAAATAGCGACGCGATCGGAAGGCGCCATGGAATCGAAAACTTTCGTGGCCGCGACACGCACGGTAACAGCGTCTTCCATCGCAAGATGCAGATCATCGAAGAGCAGAGAAACAAATCGGTGTGGTAACGCAGCCACCGTTGACGGATTTTTTTCGACGGCGTCGGAGTCGGGATGATCCGAGACGGTCACGATGGGAACGGCATGAGAGAGCGGCGTTTCCAAACTGAAGGTTGAGATGGTTTGCGGCTTGCGATTGTCAAAAAGGAGAAAGTCCTCTTTCTTTAAATTGTCGACGACCTTGCCATTTTGATCTCGTACGACAACGCGAAGGAGGACGAGGTTCACGCGCACTTTGAAGGTGGCGGCAGAATCGCGGGTGACGACTTCAGCTGAAGCAGCTGGAGGCGAAGCGTTGTCAGGTGGTTTCGAGGGTTGTTGCGCGGCATTGCCCTGGGCGTCTGGTGAGGGCGGCGTCTGGGCGTGAAGTGAGAAGGGGCAAAGACAACCGAGCGCGAGCAGAATTGCCGCGGTAGCCTCGCAGCGCCGAGTGAATGACCGAACAGAAAAGCGAGGCGTCTGGCGCATTTTACTTTCTCAAAACTCAGTGCCGGAACAGCCTCGACGCGGTTCAACTCGAAACGACACAAGGCCCTGAGGACGGTTGCAATAGAGTCACTATACGCCGCCGCGAAAATTGCTGTCAATCTGTTGTACGGGGAGTCGTAGGCGAGGAGCGGGCCGTTGCTTCGGCATTCCAAGCCGCGCCCAAAAAGATGATGATCGCCGAGAGGTTCATCCAGATCAGGAGGCCAATGACCGCGGCGAGGCCGCCGTAGACAATGCTGTAAGGAACGCGCCGGACATAAACTCCAAACAAAACGTCGACAAACCACCAGAGCAGCGTGGCGATGACAGCGCCGGGGATGACGTTGCGCACGCTGGTTTCCTGCGGCCGTGCGACGCGATAGATCATTGTGAGAGCGGAAAGCGAAAGCGTGAATGCGGCCACGGGGAAAAAGAGAGTCCACAAGCCGTGAAAGGGATGAACTTCGCCGAGTTTCGCGGCAATCCAATGGCGCAGAGGGCGGCCAAACACTCCGAGGACCGCAGCGATCAGAAGCGGAGCGATGGTCGCGACGAGCAGCAAAAGGGCGCGCAATTGGCGGTGGAGGAAGCCGGGCTTCTCCGTGTCTTCATAAACAATGTGGATGCCTTCCATGATGAGTTTCATGACTTGCGATCCGGCGATGAGGGTACCGGCCCAACCAATGACCGCCCACTTCCAGGCTTGCGGGCCGCGCTTAATCAAGAATTCGGAAACAATTTGGCGGCTGCCGGGCGGCAGATATTTCGTGAAGTTGGTGATGAGGTCGAGCATGTTGGTGTGACTACCCCAACGGCTGGTGGCGATCGCGACGGTGAGCAGCAGCGTCGGGAAAAAGGCCAGAAATAGATTAAACGCGATGGCTTGCGAGATCATGCCGCACCGTGGGAAGACACGGGCGAATATAGGCAAACTGCGTTTATAGAGCGATGCTGCTGAAATCATGGGCGACCAGTATAAACAGACATCGTTATGGTGCCGAGGAACCGCCCTTGTGCGCCTTGTCGGGCGGGTGGGCGCATCGTAAACTCGGTGCAGGCACATGATTGCATGAAACGTTTCGAAACAGAGAGATGTATGAGCGAAATCCGCGGGCTTCGTTGATGCAAGAGCGAAATTTGCGAACAAGCGGCTGGTCGGTGATTTTGCCACTGGCGGTGCTTCTGCTTGCGGCGGTTGGTTTACTGGCCGCGCCACAGAGTTCGAAACAGCAGTGGAAGAGTTTGCCGTTCGCGATTGTTCGGTACAACGACGACGCGCCGAAATCGTGGAACGTTTATCACGGGGATCGCAAAGGGATTTATCTG
>QHYO01000680.1 GCA_003224135.1 Acidobacteriota bacterium
GATACCGACGTGCTTCATGTGCTGCAGCAGGATCCACCACTGTCGGAAATGGTCGCGACGCAACATTTCTTGTATGAAGTTGCGAGCGACGGAACGATCAGAATCAAAAAGCAAAAGAAATAGAAACGATAAGGTATCAGGGGTTTTTTACGAAACGAGGAAGGACTTGTTCGTGGCTTCACTGATTTCACATGCAGTGGCGGCCCTTGGGATCGGTACGATCTTCGCCCCTTCGCAAGCTGCGACGCGCGTTTGGATTATTGGCGTGGCGTGCTCAATACTGCCTGATATTGATGTCGTGGGATTTCGGTTGGGTATTCGTTACGGTGATTTCTGGGGACACCGCGGGTTCACGCACTCACTTCTTTTTGCCGCGATTTTGGCGACGCTTGTTCTCATCGCAGGATTTTCTCGCGGATTTCCGGGCTTGGGTAAGGCCTGGCTTTGGACGTACTTCTTTTTCGCGACGGCGAGCCACGGCTTCTTGGACGCAATGACCAACGGCGGTCTGGGTGTGGCGTTCTTTTCGCCGTTCGATAACACCCGTTATTTCTTTCCGTGGCGTCCTATTGTGGTTTCGCCGATATCGCTCTCGCGATTTTTCAGCGGGAAGGGTTTCGCTGTGTTGGAGAGTGAGCTTCTCTGGATCTGGATTCCGGCGGGAGTGCTGGCGGTATCCATACTTATCTTGCGGCGTGGGTTTCGAACACCATCACCGGAATCGAAAGCCTGACGAACGGCTGAAATGCAGCTTCTTTGCATCCACTTTTTGGATTGGACGGGGGAGGAGTGCCGCTTTAGATTGGTAGCACCGTAACGCAAGCCTCTACGCCGCCGCGGTTCGTGCGCGGCCGTATGTTCGCGCGTTCGGCCGGGAAAATCCGACTCTACTGCCGGGTTGCAGGAAGAACGATGACAGCCGCGGCGATACCAATCCGATCTGACGCATCTCTGGCGTTCGTGAACTACCAGATGGATCACGCATACGACGAGATGTTCGCTACTGCGGGTGTGCCACGGGAGCATTACCGCGCTTTGCAGCAGACACTGCTCGGACTTGCTCCTGAAGAATTGCGCAAAATTCAGCAGGCCGCCGACCTGACGTTTCTCCACGAAGGAATCACTTTCACCGTTTACGGAAGCAAAGAGGGCACTGAACGAATTTTTCCAAATGATCTTTTGCCACGCATTATTCCAGCGAACGAATGGGCGCGCATTGAAAAGGGACTGACGCAACGGCTCACGGCGTTGAATCTTTTTCTGCGGGATATTTATCACGAGGGACGGATTCTTGCCGAAGGCATTGTGCCGCGGGAACTTATTTACAGCTGCAAGCATTTTCGCCGCGAGATGCGCGGCCTGAACGTCCCGCGCGATATTTACGTCAGTATCTGCGGTACCGACCTGGTTCGGGTGCCTGACGGCTCGTTTGCGGTACTGGAAGACAATCTTCGCGTGCCGAGCGGCGTATCGTACATGCTCGCCAACCGCAAAGTGCTGAAACGAGTTTTTCCCACACTGTTCCGCGATTACGGCGTTTGGCCGATCGATCATTATCCGCAGGCGCTGCTTGCCACGTTGCGCACGATGTCGCCGGAAAATTGCGCGTATCGCAACGATCCGAAGACGGTGCTGCTTACACCGGGCGTTTCTAATTCTGCCTATTTTGAACATGCATTTCTGGCGCAGCAGATGGGTATCGAAGTCGTGGAAGGCCGCGACCTGCTGGTGCACGACAATCTTGTTTACATGCGCACAACCGCGGGCTTACGGCGCGTGGACGTAATTTATCGGCGAGTCGACGACGATTTTCTTGATCCGCTGCGATTCCGGCCGGATTCGATTCTGGGGGTACCGGGTCTTTTCAACGCGTATCGCGCGGGAAACGTGACGCTCGCGAACGCCATTGGCACGGGAGTTGCCGACGACAAAGCGGTGTACGCGTACCTCCCACAAATTATCCGTTATTACCTGAACGAAGATCCGATACTGCCCAACGTCCCGACATTTTTGATGAGCGACAACACGCATCGTCAGCACACATTGCAGAACCTGGAAAAGATGGTGGTCAAAGCGGTCGGCGAGTCGGGCGGTTACGGAATGTTGATCGGACCGCAGAGCACCGCGAAACAGCGCGACGAATTTCGCGCGCTTATCCTGGCCGATCCGCGCAACTACATCGCGCAGCCCACGCTTTCGCTTTCCTGCGCGCCGTGTCTGATCGATGGGGAAGTCGAATCGCGCCACATCGATTTGCGGCCGTACATTTTAATGGGAGAGAAGGTCACGATCGTTCCTGGCGGGCTGACCCGCGTGGCGCTGCGTCTAGGTTCGCTGGTGGTGAATTCTTCGCAGGGCGGAGGCAGCAAAGATACCTGGGTGCTGCGGGACGCTGACCGTACCGGGGGGCCGGGAGCCGCATGAGACCGCCGCGAAATTTCTACGTAAAAACTTTCAAACGCGAAGCGGGCATGCTGTCGCGCGTTGCGGAGAATCTTTATTGGATGAGCCGCTATCTGGAGCGCGCGGAACACACCGCGCGTCTGCTGGATGTCGAGCTGCAACTGTGGCTGGACCAGTCGCCGGAAGTTGGCGCAGGCCGCTGGCGGTTTCTCGTCGATGCGCTGCAAGTCGCCGGCGTGCAGGGCAGGCTCGATCCGCTGCAACTTGCGGAAACGCTGGTGTTCAGCCGCGCGAATGGATCGTCGATTGTTTCCTGCATGTCGGCGGCGCGCGAGAATCTGCGCCACGTGCGTGAACAATGCAACTCCGAAATGTGGGAGCAGTTGAACAAACTTTATTTGCAGGTGATTGACCGGCGCGCCGAGGAAGGCTGGATTCTCAATTCACATGAACTTTTTCGCGCGGTGCAGGAGGGCGCGCATCTTTTTCAGGGCGTCACCGACGCGACCATGAGTCACGGTGAGGGCTGGCAGTACATCCAGCTGGGGCGCTACGTGGAACGGACCCACACACTTGCGGCGTTGATGGACACGCACTTCAGGCGCGCGGCGGCGGCGACGGATTTGCCGGTCGACAGCGCGGAATATTTGAGTTGGGTGGGGCTGCTGCGGGGATGCGCGGCGTTTGAGGCGTATTGCAAAGCGCAGACGGCGGAGATTCGTCCGCTGCGCGTCGCGGAATTTTTGCTGCTCAACCCGGAGTTGCCGCACTCCGTGCGATTTTCTGTGGACCGCATGAACGCCGCGCTGCATGTGATCGGCGATTTGACGGAACGCCGTGAAAAGCTGCCCGCGCGAATTGCCGGGAGACTGCGCGCAAAACTGAGCTTCAGCCAGATTGAAGAGATCATGGAAGAAGGTGTGGGGACTTACCTGGAAAATATCCGCGGTGAGTGCGCGGAGATTCACGCCGCGATTCACCAGATCTATTTCGACTATGCGATTGACACGGAACTAGCTTCGTAAAGACAAGGAAAGGAAAAATCAGAAATAAAGAAGTAGGGACATAAGAAAAAGCAAGAGACAGAGATGGCCTATTCCATCAAACACGTCACCACATTTCGCTATCACCCTGCTGTCGGCGAGAGCGTTATGGAAGTGCGCATGCAGCCGCGCTCGGATATGCGCCAGCGCTGCATCACTTTTTCGCTGGACGTGAATCCCCAGGCCAATGTGATGACGTATCGCGATTTTTTTGGAAACGCCGTGCATCACTTCGATATTCCCGGCCGGCACAAACTGATCGAGGTCACGGCACACGCAATCGTGGACATCAATCCGGCGGCGTGGCCGGCCGTGCATTACGGTACCTGGGAAGATCTCGATACGCGCGTGGCCGAAGGCGACTACTGGGAGATGCTGCTTCCCAGCCAGTATGCAAAGCCCACAGATTTGTTGGCAGAGCTGTCCGAGGAATTAAAACTCGAACGGCGCGGCGCGCCACTCGACCTGCTGATGGAAGTGAACCGGGCGCTCTACGACAAATTCGACTACGCGCCGAACACCACCAAAGTGGATTCGCCCATCGATGATGCGTTACGAGCGCGCCGGGGCGTCTGCCAGGATTTTGCGCACATTATGATCGCTCTGGTGCGCCAGTTGAAAATTCCATGCCGCTACGTGAGCGGCTATCTTTTCCACGCAGACAAAGCGAAAGACCGTTCGCCCGCGGGAGCAACGCATGCCTGGGTCGAGGCGTATCTGGGCGAAGCAGGTTGGGTGGCTTTCGATCCGACGAATAATTTATTGGGTAGCGAACGTCACATCCACGTTGCCGTCGGACGCGATTATGCTGATGTGCCGCCTACGCGTGGCGTCTACAAGGGCGAAGCCGAAAGTGAACTTAGCGTGCGCGTGGTCGTTGCGCCCCAAAAACCGCCAGCTCGATGGACCAGCAACAACAGCAGCAGCAATAGGCCGAATCTACCTCAGAAAAATTCTATGGGCGAAAAAGTTTCGAGTGAAATTGCAGCGACGCAGGAAGATGCTCAGCAAAGTACGGCCAGTCGTGACGGCCGGGATAGATGTGGGCTTCGTGCGGAATGCGGCGGGAAGTGAGTATTCTGTCGAGCGCTGTGGCTCCAGTTTCGAAACCAAAGTCGTCATGATCTCCGCAATCGAAATAGATTTTCAGGCCTGCCAAGCTTGAGGTGCGCGCGAGCGTCAGCGGGCTGTTGCGATCCCAGAACGCGGGATCGGGCGGCGAACCAAACGTTCCGCCCAGAATGCGCGTGCGGATGCTGCCACCCTGCGTCGGCGCGGTGAACGCAGGAAGTCTGTCGACGATTGCCGGGCTGTGCGCGCTGACAGAGGAGAAAAGTTCCGGGTGACGGAATGCGAGGTGCAATGCGCCATATCCTCCCATGGAGACCCCAGAGAGCGCGCGATTCGCGCGGCCGGCCCGCGTGCGGTAGCGCGATTCGATCCCCGGCAAGAATTCCTGCACCAGGAAATCTTCGTAGCGGATTGACCCGTCATGCGAATTAATGTAAAAAGAACCGCCCGCGTTCGGTGTGGCAATCAGAAATTCACCGAGTTGTCCGTGTTCCCACAAGTCTTCCACCAGGTTAAATCCGCCGGCGTGGATGAACATTTGTTCGTTGTCGCCGAGCCCGTGGAAAAAATAAAGAACGGGATATTTGCGGGGTTTGTCCGCGTCGTAGCTCGGTGGAAGAATTACGCAATAATTCACCGGATGCGCAAGGATTTTACTGGGTAGCGAATTGCACTCGACTCGTCCTGTTGCGGCCGAAGTGGAAGACGTGAAACAAAGAATGAGCAAGAAAATGAGAAAGAATTGTCGAAAGGTCACGGCGATAGTTTACTCGTAGCGCAGAGCGTCTACGGGATTGAGTTTCGCGGCGCGCGACGCTGGATAAAGTCCGGCGGTGAGGCTCACAAGAAGTGCGAAGCCGATTGCGCCCACAATGAGCCACCACGGCACGGCGGAAATTTCAACGCCCGGCAGATCCTGCCGCTTCAAATAGATGTTGGTGCCGAGCGTTAGCGCTTGTCCGATCAGCCAGCCGAAGAAAACGCCGAACACGCCTCCGGCAAGCCCCATCACTCCGGCTTCCACAAAGAAAAGTTGTTTCACATCGCTGTCGGCGGCGCCAAGCGCTTTGAGCACACCGATTTCCCGGCGGCGTTCGAGGATGGCCATTACCAGGGTGTTGATGATGCCGAGCGTGGCGACGGCCAGAGCCAGGCTGCCGAAAATTCCCAGTAACAGATCAAAAACCGAAAAAAAGATACGCATGCTTTTCGAGGCGTCGAGCAGGGAAAAGGCGCCAAAGCCGAGTTGCTTGATTTTGCCTTCGGTGGCATCCACAAGCGAAGGGCTCTTCACGCGCACGGTCAGGCTTGCGTAAGCGGGCTTGTCCGAAGAGGTGTCGCGGAGCACGTCGCGCAAATCGTTTACCTGCGCGGCGCGCAATGTTTCCGCGACGGGCAACGGAATCAGCAGGCGCCCGCTGCCGAAACCTCCAAAACCGGAAGCCGGCTCTGTTTCCACCACGCCGACGATGCGCAGATGCTTTTCTTTTGGAACAACGCTAAACCCACCGGAATTTTGTGCACCACCGCCGGTCTCAGAGGGCAATGACTGCCGCTCTGCGTAACGCAAAACCAGCTCTTTCCCAATCAATTGTGCCGTTTGCGGATTCAGCTCCTTCGCAAATTCAATCTGCAGGATCGCCTCATCGGCGTTCGGCGAAGAGAAAAAGGCTCCCTGCATGCCGTCGAATGCGCCGCTCTGTTTCGAAGATTCGGGCATTCCGGCAACCATGGTGGCGAACGGTTTTCCGTCGAAGCGTACCTCCGTGAAAAACCGGATTTGCGGATAGACCTCAATTACATTCGGCAGCTTCGTGATTTCCACTCGCGCTGCTTCGTCGAGGGGCCGCGCTTTGGGAGCAGCGGCACGTGTTGCGGGAGGGCCCGCGCCCGGTCCGCGAAGATTCGTTTTCGGCGTGACGAAAATGGAGTCGAAGAGTCCGCTCTTGGCAAGGCGGCTCGATGCGAGTTGCTGCAGTCCCACGCCCAGGGAAAGCATGGCGACGAGTGAAGCGACGCCAACGGCGACTCCAAGAGTTGTAAGCGAATTGCGAAGAATTGCTTCACGAAGATTGCGTACCGCGAGCTCAGTCATATCACGGAGTTTCATTGGCCGGCTCCCGTTGTCGCTTGAGTCGTGACCTGAGTTGATGCATGCGCCTCGGTTGCCGCGGTTGACAAGAGCTTTCCGTCGCCCATGGTCGCTAGCCGGTCGGCGAAGCGCTCGGCAAGGTGCCGCTCGTGTGTGACCATGACAATCGTCATATCCATGGTGGATTGAATTTCGCGCAGCAGAGTAAGGATCGCTTCGCCCGTCGCGGAGTCGAGATTTCCAGTGGGTTCGTCGGCAAAAAGAATTTTGGGACGGTTGACGAGGGCACGCGCGATGGCGGTGCGTTGCTGTTCGCCGCCGGAAAGTTCGCTCGGCCGGTGGCCGGTGCGTTTGGCGAGCCGCACGCGTTCGAGCGCTTCCTGGACGCGCGCTGCCCGTTCGCCGCGTTCGACTTCGGCCAACCGCAGGGGAAGCTCTACATTTTCCTCGAGCGTCATGCGCGGCAGCAGATTGAACGATTGAAAAACCATGCCCACCGTATTGCGGCGATAGCGCGCAAGTTCGAGCGGCGAAAGTTCGGCGAGATTGCGACCGCCAGAAACAATCGAGCCCGCAGTAGGACGATCGAGCCCGGCCATCAGATTCAGCAAAGTAGATTTGCCGGAGCCGGAGCTGCCAAGAAGCGCAAGGAACTCTCCGGCGGGAACGACAAGCGAAACATCATCCACCGCGCGGATGGAGGATTCGCCCATGCTGTAGTGGCGCGAAACGTGGTCAATCTGCAGGGCGGGCAAACCGGTAGCTGTTGTGCTTGGTGGCATAGGAATTGGCTCTCAAGGGTACTACGCACGAGCCCTCCTTAAGATTGCGGAGTTGGATGCTGCGCTCTCATTAAGCGTCGAACACGCGACACTTCCTTACAGAGAGGTTTGCGGCGGCGGCTTACGGTATAGAATGCGGGCGCTTGTGGAGGCTCCCGTGAAACGATTCTGCTGGATGGCAATCGCAGGTTCGCTGATGGTCAGCCCTGGCGCGCGGGCGCAGAAGCCGCCGTTATTGCCAGAGAAAGACGTGGCCGCGCTCGCGAACGAACTCAGCGGCGAGACCGCGAAGCGAAACCTTGAAGGCATCGCACGGTTTCACCGGCAGCGCGGCTCAGAAGGATTTCATGCGGCGGCGGAGTTGGTGGCGGACCGTTTGCGCGCGTACGGATTGAGCGATGTGGCGATTCTGCAGTTCCCCGCGGACGGAAAAATTTTCTACGGCACGCAGCGCTCACGGCCTGCGTGGAATGCTGAGAAGGGAGAGTTGACTGAAATCAATATCATGCCGCCGGTTTGCAACAACGGAACGGTCGAGAACAAGAGCTTAAACCCCAAGAATACACTCAATAGTACGATTTGCATTGACTTAGGCGAACGAAAGATCGCGAGCTATGAAGCCGAACCCGTGGTGCTGGCAGAAGACAGCGAAAGCGCGGACTTAACCGCAGAACTAATCGATGTCGCCGAAGGAACCAAGGAGAGTGATTACGCTGGGAAAGATGTAAAGGGAAAGCTCGTCCTGGTAAGTGCTCAGCCTGGCGCAGTGCAGGAGCTGGCTGTCGGAAAATTCGGCGCTGCTGGAATTGTCAGCTACGCGCAAAACCAGAGAACGGCGTGGAGTGGCGACGATCAAAATCTGATCCGCTGGGGACACCTCGAAACATTTTCGCCGAATAAGACGCTCGCATTCATGGTTTCCCTCAAAACGGCTCGCGCCATGAAAGATCAGTTTGCGAAAAATCAACCGATCAGTCTGAACGCGGTGGTGAAGGCGGGTCAGCATCCCGGGAACTATGAAGTGGTGACCGCGACGATTCCAGGCGCTGATGCGAAACTGAAAGACGAAGAGATCGGATTTTCATGTCACCTGGATCACCAGCGGCCAGGAGCGAACGACAACGCCAGCGGCTGCGCAACGATCCTGGAAGTGGCGCGGACACTGCAGGAGCTGGTTAACGAAAAGAAACTGGAGCGACCGGCGCGGACGATCCGATTTATATTTCCGCCTGAAATCGAAGGAACGCTGGCGCTCTTGAATGCGAAACCGTCGCATGTTGCTTTTAAGTGTGAAGCCGACCCCCAAAAGGTTGAACAGACGTGCGCTTCGTCCGATCCGCCGTTTGACGCAGGCGCATCGCTCGCGAAGCGGATCAAGGCGGTGGTGCACATGGACATGGTGGGAGGCGGGCCAGAGACAAAGGCGGTGTTTCACGTCACGCGCGGGCCGATGAGTTTGCCGAGTTTTGTGCATGATGTGGCATGGTCGTTTGCGGAATGGGTGAACGAGGAGTCGTACAAATTCGCCGCGACGGGCAAAGCGGACTTTCCGATGATTGCGCCTGAGGGCGGCAAGGAACCGCTTCGCGCGGAGTATTCGGCATACACGATGGGCAGCGATCACGATGTGTATCAGGATTCGTCTTTTGGGATCCCTGCGATTTATTTGAACGATTGGCCCGACCGGTACATCCATACCAATTTTGATTCCGCGGCAAATATCGATCCCACCAAGCTGAAACGTGCGGCGTTTATCGGCGCCGCCAGCGGGTATTTTTTGGCGGGGATGGGCGACGGTAGCTTGCATGCGATCTACCATCTGTTGCGAATGAGAACCTTTCGAACGGCGGACGAAATTCACCATAAGCGCGAGCAGATCAGTGACGCTTGCGAGGGCGGAGAGGTCGAACGATTTGAGATGGAACAGGTGCGGCCGATGGTGGAATCAGTGAAGCGTCTAGCTCCCGACACCAAAGAGATGCGCTGGCTCACCATCGGCAAGGTCGCAGCGACTTTAGACAATAATTCGGAAGGCAGATGTCTCAAGACGATGGTAATTGTAGGAGGAAATCCCATCTTCAAGCGAAAGTTGGAGCCGAAAGGGCCGCTGGTCGCGTTTGGATATGACTATTTCGAAGACAAGGCGAAAGCAGCAGGAATTGCGACGCCAAGACTGATGAGCTACGAAGGCTTGTGGGGCAGCGGCGAAGAGTACGCCTATGAAGTGTTGAATTTCGCCGATGGCAAGCGCAACACGCAGCAAATCCGCGATGCAGTTTCCGCCGAGTACGGCCCAGTGCCTTTGGAAGTGGTCGTCGAATACCCGAAAGCGCTAGAGAAGATTGACATCGTCGAGGAGGTGAAGTAGGTGAAGAACGAATGAAAGAGAGATTCCTCGCTTCGCGAGGAATGGCGGTGCAGGGTCAGCGTCGCATTAGCTCAAAAATAATTTCGTCTTTTACGGGCGCTTCTTCGGTACACTCTGCCTATCATGTCCACACTATCGCGCCGTAATGTGCTTAAAACCGCTCTCACAGGAGCGACCATGGCCTCTCTTCCTTCTGTCTCCTGGTCCAGCGAAGACGCTCCCATCAAACGCAAGGGCAACATTCGCCAGTCTGTTTCCCGCTGGTGCTATCAGAAAATTCCTCTCGATCAGCTTTGTGAGTACTCCGCCAAGATCGGATTGAAGGCCGTCGATTTATTGAAGGAGGATGAGTGGGAAGTTCCGAGACGTTACGGGCTGATCTGCAGCATGGGCTACGGTGGGGGCGGCGAAATCGCGAGCGCCATGAACCGCGTGGAAAACCACGCCAAAATTGAGGAAGCGTTTCGCAAAACCATTCCGCTGGCCGCCAAGGCGGGCGTGCCCAACGTCATCACGTTTTCCGGTAACCGCGAAGGAATGTCCGATGAAGAGGGCGCCAAGAACACCATCATCGGCCTCAACCGTGTGAAGAAAATTGCCGAGGACAACGGCGTCAACATCTGCATCGAGCTGCTTAACAGCAAAGTCGACCACCACGACTACATGTGCGATCACTCGGCTTGGGGCTTAAAGGTCGTACAGGCGGTCAACTCGCCGCGCGTGAAGTTGCTCTACGACATCTATCACATGCAAATCATGGAAGGTGACCTCGTAGCCACCATCCAGAAAAATATCGAATGGATGGGCCACTTCCACACCGGCGGAGTTCCCGGCCGGCACGAACTCGACGGCACGCAGGAAGTCCAATGGGACGGCGTGATGCGCGGAATCGCCGCAACGAACTTCAAAGGATACGTAGCACACGAGTTCGTTCCCACGCGCGACCCACTCACGTCGCTGCGCCAAGCCGCCGACCTCTGCGACGTCTAAACCCGCGGTACGTCAGCGAGCGATTCCCACAGCGTGGTCGTCGCCCCAGGAGAGGCCGCCGATGGCAGAAAACGTGCCCGCAACATCACAGAGTTGGCGGCGCGGTTTTTGGAGCCTGATTGCAACGCAGTTTCAGGGCGCGTTTAATGATTACGGGCTGCGAAATCTCGTTATTTTTCTGATTTTGGCGCACGCCTTTGCACAAAACTCCGCTGGCGACCCGGGCGTGCGCGATCAACTTGTTTTTTACGTGCAGGCGCTGTTCGCGGTCCCTTTCATTCTTTTTTCGATGACCGGCGGCTACTTTGCCGACCGCTACAGCAAGCGCAGCGTCACAATTGGCCTAAAGTTTTTTGAATTGGCCGTGATGCTCGTGGCGGCGGCGGGATTGGCGACGATGAATTTGTACCTCGTGCTCGCCGCCATTTTCCTGGCGAGCACTCAGGCCGCGCTTTTCGGGCCGTCAAAATACGGATCACTTCCGGAAATTCTTCCACCTGAAAAGCTATCCTGGGGTAACGGCGTAATCGAGTTGGGCACGTTTCTGGCGTTGATTGGCGGAAGCGTTGCCGGCGCGTACCTCGTGAAGATCTATGCGGGCCGCATGGGTCACGCGGGTCTGCTGCTCCTGGCCTTCACCGTCGTGGGACTCGTGTGCAGCTTTGGAATTTCACGTGTGCCGCCCGCCGATGCTTCCCGGAAATTCCGCTTCAATCTTTTAGGCGATGTATGGGCGCAGACGAAGATTATTCGCGGCGATCGCGTGCTTTGGTTGGCGGTCGCTGGAAACACGTATTTTTGGTTCCTGGGCGCACTGCTGCAAGTCAACATCATTTTGTACGGCGGCGACGTTCTAAAGGTTGACGAAACGCACGCGGCCTATTTACAAGCGGCGATCGCGATTGGCATCGGCGTTGGAAGTCTTGCCGCGGGTTACCTCTCCGGCGGAAAAATCGAATATGGATTGATCCCTCTGGGCGCAATGGGGATGACCTTTTTTGGCGCGCTGCTGGCGATCCACGGGCTCTCCTTTACCACCGTGCTGGTGTTTCTTTCGCTTCTCGGATTTTCGGCGGGATTTTTTATCGTGCCCATCAATGCGCTGATCCAGCACCGCCCGGACGAGCAGCACAAAGGCGCGGTGATCGCGGCTGCGAATCTTTTTTCGTTCATCGGAGTCGGCGTCGAGGCGGGCGTGTACTACGTGTTGACACATTTGCTGCATCAGGGATCCGCCGCCGTATTTTTCTGGGCATCGGCGGGAACTTTGGCCGCGACGATTTATGTAGTTTGGCTGCTGCCGGATTCGTTGCTGCGGCTGGTGTTGTGGTTCGCGACGCACACCCTGTATCGGATGGACATCAGCGGGGCAGAGAATGTACCTGCACGGGGTGGCGCTTTGCTGGTGCCGAATCACGCATCGATGGCGGACGCCGCGCTGGTGATCGCTTCAACGGACCGCCCGGTGCGCTTCCTGATGTTCAAGGGTTCGTACGAGCATCCCATCGTGAAACCGTTCGCGAAAATTCTTGGCGTAATTCCAATTTCCGCACAGCAGCGGCCGCGGGAAATGATCCATTCGCTGCGAGAAGCAACGCGCGCATTGCAGGAGGGTGAACTGGTATGCATTTTCCCGGAGGGCCAGATGACGCGCATCGGTCAGATGATGCCGTTCCGCCGCGGTATGGAGCGAATTCTGAAAGGCCTGGATGTCCCCGTGATTCCCATGCACATCGACGGAATCTGGGGATCGATCTTCAGTTTTTCCGGCGGGAAATTTTTCTGGAAGTGGCCGAGGAAAATTCCGTATCCGGTGCGCGTGACATTCGGCAAGCCACTGCCTGCGACGGTTACTTCGACCGAAGCGCGTCAAACGGTGCTCGAACTCGGCGCGGACGCCTTTGCGCGCCGCAAGGGGCAGATGAAAACGGTTCCGGAATCGTTCATTGAGACCGCTCGGCGGCATCCCCTGCGTTTTGCGATGGCGGACATGCGCACGCCCAATTTGAAATTCTTTTCGGCGTTAGTGAAGACGATTTTTCTGGCGCGCCGGCTGCGCCAGGTCTGGAAAGACCAACAAACAGTTGGCGTGCTGTTGCCGCCTTCCATTGGCGGCGCCATGGTGAATCTCGCCGCAATGCTCGCCGGCAGAATTTCCGTGAATTTGAACTACACGGCGTCGAACGCAGTCGTCGAGTCGTGCGCACAGCAGAGCGGCTTGAAAACGACGATAACTTCGCGTGCATTCCTGGACAAAATAAAGGTGCAGCCGCCCGGAACGCCGATCTACCTGGAAGATTTGGCGGAGAAACCACGGGCCGGGGAAAAAATAGTTGCGTTTTGCGCGGCGCTATTTTTTTCGGCGGGCGTCATCGAGCGGGTCGTCGGAAACAAGGGGCGAACGAAACTCGACGACGTTGCGACGATTATTTTTTCCAGCGGATCAACCGGAGATCCAAAAGGCGTTCTGCTCTCGCATTACAACATCGCGTCCAATGTCGAACAATTGAACCAGGTTTTCATGCTGCACAGAGATGATCGCATTCTGGGGATCCTCCCGTTCTTTCATTCCTTCGGATTCACTGGAACGCTGTGCCTGACAAGTGCCGCGGGCATTGGCGTCGTGTATCACCCCAGCCCGCTTGACTCGAGGACCATCGGAGCGCTGGTGAGCCAGTATCGCGTCACGATGCTGCTTGCGACGCCGACCTTTCTGCAGGCGTACACGCGGCGATGCGCTCCCGAAGACTTTGGAAGTTTGCGGTTCGTGATGGCCGGCGCAGAAAAATTGCCTGCGCGCGTTTCAGAAGCTTTTGAGGATCACTTTGGAATCCGTCCATTGGAAGGATACGGCTGCACGGAATGTTCGCCGGTGGTGGCGGTGAATACCATGGATTTTCGCGCCGCGTCGTTCCGGCAAGTGGGAGCGAAGCGCGGAAGCATCGGGCATCCGCTGCCGGGAATCGTTTTGCGCACCGTCGATCCGGAAACACAAGCGGTGCAACCGTTGAATCAGCCCGGTCTGTTGCTGGTGCGAGGACCAAACGTAATGCAGGGATATTTGAATCGTCCGGAAAAAACGGCGGAGGTTTTGCAAAACGGGTGGTACAACACCGGAGATATTGCCACGATTGACGAAGACGGGTTCGTGCGCATTACCGACCGGCTCAGCCGCTTCAGCAAAATCGGCGGCGAAATGGTGCCGCACATCAAGATCGAAGACAAGTTGCAGGAAATTGCGGCAGCGCCGGAGCAGATATTCGTGGTGACGGCCGTGCCGGATGAACGAAAAGGCGAGAGATTGATCGTGCTGCACACGCTGGAGGAGCAAGCGTTGCAAGAATGCCTCGCCAGATTTGCAGAGGCTGACCTTCCAGCGCTTTGGAAACCGCGTCCGGATCAATTTCGACGGATCGAGACCATACCGTACCTGGGAACGGGAAAATTGGATTTGCGGCGCGTGAAGGAGCTTGGAAATGAGCTTGCCTGAAGCGCTGCCGGTCGTTGTCGGAGCGAGCGCACCCCCCCGGGCGGAAGATAAGCGATTCCGTGTAAAGAAGGGGCTCGCACTGCGAGTTCTGATCACCGTGATCGCGTTGGCGGTCTGGTTTTGGACGCAATCGTTGCTGGGAGCGCGCAGTTCACCAACGGAGCCGATTGGAGACGGACTTCACAAACTGACTGCGGGCTTAAACGCATTTTTTCAGCGTGCGCCGCGCGGGGCGAATGGGCTGCTGATCTTCAGTTCTGCGCTGATCGATGCCATGGGGATCTTTCTTCTCGGCAGCTGGATCGTCGCGGGAAA
>QHYO01000106.1 GCA_003224135.1 Acidobacteriota bacterium
TGCCCGACGCTCACCGCCTGGAAGTTCATACCAAACACCGCGGGGATGCCAGGTCCTGGCGTGCCGTCGTGACGCAGCCCTTGAATCTCATTCAGAATCGCCGCGACTTTCAGTTGGTCATTCGCAACAGTGCAAACCACACTCACCGTATTATCCAGTCCATTGACGTTCGTAATTTCTGGCGTGTAAAGATCCTGCACGCCTTTGCCTGACGGGCCGTTCACCAGATCGTAGGCAGGATGCTTATCCGCCCACGCCGTGTGGCCTCCCGACGCTCTCACCACTTCGAAAATCGTGTTGCTGCGGATCGCGTTGTGCGGAAACAGCCGAACGCATTTGCCGTTTGCATCGATGTGGTTTGGCAGCGTGGCCGGGTCGAGCACGTTAAGTGACACGTTCCCCGAACTGTATTTATCGGTCGACTCATCAAAGATCATCGGGTTGCCAGCCTGGCCTGAGCACGAGGTGTTCGTCGGATCAAAAATCGTGCGGTCATAGCTGACGTCATAGAAGAGTCCGTGGCTGACCGGCGAGCCACCCGTCACGAGCGCCAGCAGTCCAGGGAAAGAATCGGAAAGAGCAGGGGTCCGCGCATTGCTAAACGTGACGCCGTGGTTGCTGAGCGCCGCCAGAGCGGAATCCGGATGCGCGGCCACATAATTTTCTACGTCCAGGGAATGAAGGCCATCCACGCTAATCAGCAGCACGTGCTTGATCTTGTGGCCACGCAATTCGTCATCACCCGCGCGTGCCGGAATCGTTCGACCGAGCAGGGCGAAACCCAGAGCAATCGTTGCGATGCTTTTTCTCAAGAAAATTCTCCTTTTATGATTACGTGACCTGGGCATGCGCCAACATGCCGCTCAACGTTAGGGCCTGAGTGTTACGGAACGGAGAACGCGAGGTAGATGAACGATAAATCCGAGCATGAAATTCTTTCAGGGAACGGCGGAATTCAGAATAAGTCGAGTACCAATGGGATGGAACTGCTTTGGCCGGGTCCGGCTAGGTTCTGACACTCGAGGCCGCCTCGAGCTGCACATCGCGCAGATCCGCGGCGCGCACCAGTGCTGCCGTAATACTGGGGCAAATATTTTCCGCTCCGACATGGCGTTCGAATTCGGCTTGTTTCATCAGTTGCGCCGGCTGTTCTCGCGCGCCACACAGCAGCAGGTGGCGTCCTGAGGCCTGGAGCCGGTCGGCGAGTTCGCGGATCGCGCCAAGCCCTGTCGCATCGATCGCCGTCATATTTCGCAAACGTAGAATCACGATTGGCGGCAATTCGTTCAAGTCTTCAAGAATGTCCGCGAACTTGTCCGTCGCGCCAAACAGAAACGGGCCGTGCACGCGATACACCACCGCGTAGTCCGGAATGTCTTTGCCCTGCAGAACGTGCACGCTGCTATCCGCCACGTAATCGTGCGTCACGCGTGTTACGGTTGTCGTCCGCGAAACTTTGCGGATGAACGTCAGCGCGGCAAGAATCATTCCAAATTCCACGGCAAACGTCAGATCTGTCACTACCGTCAACGTCAGCGTCAGCAGCCAGATTGCGATGTCTGCCTTCGACAACTTCAAAATCTCGGGAATCTCTTCCCAGTCACCCATGTTGTAGGCGACCATCAACAAAATCGCAGCTAGCGCCGCCAGCGGGACGTCTTTCACTAACGGCGCCGCAAACAAAATGATCGCCAATAACGTCAGCGCATGAATCATTCCGGCCACGGGCGTCTTCGCGCCCGCGCGGACGTTTGTCGCCGTGCGCGCAATTGCGCCGGTTGCGGGCAATCCGCCAACCAGCGGCGAGAGAATGTTCGCAACACCTTGCGCCATCAACTCCACATTAGGATTGTGTTTGTCGTTGCTCATTTTGTCCGATACCACTGCGGACATGAGCGATTCAATTGCTCCGAGCATCGCCACCGTCAGCGCGGGAGAAAATAGCTGACGAACCGTGTCGTAATGCAGTTGCGGCACGACAAAATGCGGAAGCCCCTTTGGGATTCCGCCAAACCGCGTTCCTATCGTTTCCACTCCCAGGTGAACCAGCGCAACGGCCGCCGTCGCGCCAAAACACACCAGAATCGCGCCTGGCACTCGCCTTGCATATTTCTGGCAGGAAATCATCACCGCCAGCGAAATGACCGCAAGCAGTGTGGCCTGCCAGTTCAGAGTCGGGAAGGCGCGCGCCAGTGCCGCCATGCGGTGAAAAAAATCGCCCGGAACTTGATCCAGCCGCAATCCGAAAAAATCCCTGATCTGCGTGCTCGCAATGAGAATTGCAATTCCGTTCGTGAAACCGACAATCACCGGGCGCGGAAAATATTTCACCGCACTACCCATTCCGGTGATTCCCAGCAGCACCAGCATCACGCCGGCCATCATGGTGCACGCAAACAGTCCATCGATACCGTACTTTGCGATGATTCCGGCAACTACAACGACGAACGCGCCGGTCGGTCCTCCGATTTGCGTCTTTGAACCTCCGAGCGCCGAGATCGCAAAGCCGGTAACAATGGCGCAATAGAGCCCGGCTTGCGGCGAAACTCCCGAGGAGATTGCAAACGCCATCGCCAGCGGGAGAGCGACAAGACCGACGGTGACACCCGCACCGAGATCGGCGACGAATTTTTCCCGGTCGTAATTTCGAAGGAGAATTATTGACTTTGGTAACCACGCATCAATTGCGGACGACATGAGTTTTTAGACCCTGCGCGAAGGAACAACTGCACAAATCATAGCAAGGGCATTCTAGAGCCCACTCTGTTTCCTCAACGGAGTGTGTCGCGTTTGAAATGACGGCCAGCGCGGTCGTATTTAGTCCGCAGCCTTGCTTTTCGCCGCGGACTTCCAGCGAAGTACCGGCTTTCGCGCCGCGCCAACTTCATCAAGCCGCCTTACTCGTGTTGTATGCGGCGCCGTCTTCACAATTTCAGGCGTCGTAGCGGCTTCCTCCGCGATAGCCTTCATCGCATCAATAAACAGATCGCACTCTTCTTTCGATTCCGATTCTGTCGGCTCAATCATCAGTGCACCCGGGACGATCAGCGGAAACGCCGTCGTATACGGATGAAATCCATAATCAATCAGGCGTTTTGCGATATCCATGGTGTTCACGCCGTTGCGTTTTTGAATGGCGTCGCTGAATACCACTTCGTGCATCGAGGGCAGGGAATAAGGCAGATCGAAAACGCCCTCCAGATGTTTGCGAATGTAATTCGCGTTGAGCACCGCGTCTTCTGTCGCCTGCCGCACGCCGGGCCCGTAGGCCAGGATGTATGCCAGCGCGCGCACCAGCACGCCAAAATTTCCGCCGAATGCGCGAACTTTTCCGATGGAGTCCGGACGCAACTGCTCCAGAGCCAGCTTTCCTCCAGCTCGCTCGACGAGAATCGGCACGGGACGGAACGGCTCCAGAATTTTCTTCATCGCGACGGGGCCTGCGCCAGGCCCGCCGCCACCGTGCGGAGTGCTGAACGTTTTGTGTAAGTTCAAGTGCATCACGTCCACGCCCAGTTCGCCGGGCCGCGTCACGCCGGTCAGCGCGTTCATGTTCGCGCCGTCCATATAGAGCAGCGCGCCCCTGGCGTGAAGAATCTCTGCGATCTCGGGAATCCGTTCCTCGAAAATTCCCAGCGTCGAAGGATTCGTAATCATCAGTGCCGCGACGTCGTCCGTCACCAGATCCCGCAGTTTGTCCACGTCGATCTGCCCGTGCGATTCGGACTTGATATTTTCGACTTGGTAGCCGGCAATCACGGCTGTCGCGGGATTCGTTCCGTGCGCCGAGTCCGGAATCAAAACTTTCTTCCGCGCGTTCCCTTGCTTTTCAAGGTACGCGCGGATCAGCAGCAATCCCGTCAGCTCGCCCTGCGCCCCCGCGGCCGGCTGCAGCGTGATCGAATCCATCCCCGTAATTTCAAGCAGGCATTTCTCAAGCAGTTGCAGAATCTTGAGGCAGCCTTGCGATAACTCTTGCGGCTGGTAAGGATGTTCTGTTGCGATCCCGTCAAGCCGCGCGACAAATTCGTTCACGCGCGGATTGTACTTCATGGTGCAGGAGCCCAGTGGATACATACCGAGGTCGATCGCGTAATTCCACGTGGAAAGCCGCGTAAAGTGACGAATCACCTCGATCTCGCTGACCTCCGGAAATCCTTCGACGCCGTCGCGGCGATGCTGAGGGCCAAGCG
>QHYO01000678.1 GCA_003224135.1 Acidobacteriota bacterium
CCCTGAAACTTGAACTTCAGCTTCTCATGATCGATGCCCAGCAATCGAAGCACGGTCGCGTTGAAGTCACGCACGTGCACCGGGTCCTTCACCACGTTGTAGCAGAAATCGTCAGTTTTTCCGTGGACGATCCCGGCTTTAGCGCCCCCGCCGGCCATCCACATCGTGAAGCACCGCGGATGATGATCCCGTCCGTAGTTTTCCTTGGAAAGGCCGCCCTGGCTGTATACAGTGCGCCCGAATTCGCCGCCCCATAGCACCAGCGTGTCATCCAGAAGTCCACGTCGCCGCAAATCCGTGACCAACGCGTACGCAGCGCGATCCGTCGCCGCGCAAAGTTTGGGCAAATTGCCGACCGCATTCGAGTGCACATCCCATCCGCGCTGATAGATCTGCGTAAAGCGGACACCGCGCTCGGCCATGCGCCGCGCCAGCAGGCAGTTGTACGCAAACGTGCCCGCCTGTTTTGCGTCGTCCCCATACAACGTCCAGGTGCTGTCCGGCTCGTCGCCCATATTCGTGAGTTCCGGCAGCGAAGTTTGCATGCGGAACGCCATCTCGTACTGATGAATGCGCGCGTGAGTTTCCGGGTCACCAACTTCTTCAAACGTCATTTGATTGATGGCATTCACAGTGTCGATCAGCGTGCGCCGGGTTTCGCGGCTCAAGCCCTGTGGGTCGCCAAGATACAGCACCGGCTCCCCTTGGGAACGGAATGCGACCCCCGCATATTCGTTCGACAAAAATCCGCTGCTCCATAATTTCGGTGAAATCGGCTGTAAGTCGGTGCCGGGTAACGTTAGTGAATTCAGTACCACAAAAGTTGGCAGGTTTTCATTCATGCTGCCGAGCCCATAGGAAAGCCATGCGCCCATCGATGGCTTGCCGGGCACCATATTCCCGGTGTTCATCAACAGGATTGCCGGTTCGTGATTGATGGCATCCGTCTGCAGCGAATGCACAAGCGCCAGTTCGTCGACCAGCCTTCCCGTCCATGGAAGCAGGTCGCTCACCCAGCGCCCTGATTTGCCCTGGCGAGTGAAACCCCAATGCGATGGCGCAATCGGAAAGCGCGCCTGGCCAGAGGTCATGCCGGTCAGCGCCTGGGTGCCTCGCACGGAGTCCGGCAAATCTTGGTCATAGAGACTCGCGAGTCCCGGCTTGTAGTCCCACAAATCCATCTGTGGTGGCGCGCCGGACATAAAAAGATAGATCGCTCGCTTGGCCTTTGGGGCAAAGTCCGGCACGTAGTGTGTTGCCGACATTGGCTGCGAATCACTCGTCGCTCGAACGACGCGCGGTGTCAAAGCGCTGCCAAACAAAGTGGCAAGACTTGCCCAGCCAAGCGTCTTGCCCATGCTGCCGAGGAAATGTCGGCGTGTTGCCAGCCGCTTCCACTCTTCACGAAGTTCGAGCGAGACTGGAAGGTCGTAAACCGTGGGTCCCGCGCCGCCATGATCAGAACAGCTGCTGCATTTTTCGTGAAGGTTCGATCTCATTTGTTTAACACCGCATCGAGATTCATGGCTGCGCTGGCTACCAGCATCCACGAAGCCAGTTCATCAGCCCGGATCCCGCTGTCGCGGCTGCTCTCTCCGACCTTCAGCACTTCCTCTGCCCGAGACGGATCCTGCGCATAGGCACTCTGAAACCTCGTCAAGGCATTTTCAAGGACCTGCTTTTCACCTGGTTCCCACGGACGGGCGAGCAGCACTTCGCCAAGGTAGTTGAGACGCGCTCCAGTCCCGGGTGATTGCCGGATCACCCGCTCCGCCAGACGGCGAGCCGCTTCCAGCCATTGCGGATCGTTCATCAAAACCAGAGCTTGCAGCGGAGTGTCGGTGCGTTGGCGGCGGGTGCAAGCGGCATCGCGCACCGGCACGTCCAGCGTGTCCATATCGGGCATCGTTGCCATTCGTTTCCAAAAAGTGTAAAGGCTGCGGCGGTACAAAGATTCGCCGTGATCTTGCGTATAGTTTTTGGTGTCGCTGCCCTGATGGCTTCCGGCTTCCCACACTCCAGCCGGCTGATAAGGCTTTACGCTGGGGCCGCCAATTTTCTCCACCAGTAGACCGCTGGCGGCCAAGGCTGTGTCACGGAGCATCTCGCCATCCATCCTATAGCGCGGGCCACGCGCCAGCAGGCGGTTTTTCGGATCGACTTCAAGCAGCTGCGGAGTCACCCGCGTGGATTGCCGATAGGTCGCGGACAGCACCAATTGTTTGTAAAAACGTTTTACGTCCCAGCCGTGCTCGCGAAAATCCAGCGCCAGCCAATCCAGCAGTTCCGGATGGCTGGGACGGCCACCCATCACTCCAAAATCCTCGGTAGTCTCGACCAGGCCCGTGCCAAGAACCTCCGACCACATCCGATTGACGGTCACTCTGGCGGTCAGTGGATTTAAGGCGCTGACTGTCCACTCCGCCAAGCCCCGCCTGTCGAGCGGCGCATTCACAGGAAGCTCCGGCAAAAAGTGCGGCACTCCGGGCCGCACACGTTCCGTCCGCGCACCGAATGCTCCACGTGTCAGTACGTCTGCGTAGGGTAGCCCCGGTCCCTCCTCACTTATCAATGTGATTGCACCATCCTTCGAAAGCCTGTCGAGCTCTTCATTCAAAGGCGCGATCTGGGCGTTGAGCTTTTGCGTCGCTTCATCGCGTTGCGCAAAGTAAAACTGGCTGACCGTATGAAATTCATCCTCCGACCAACTCGAGATCGGTTTTTGCACGATTTCTGCCACATAATCCTCGATGGGCAGTCGTGCCACTTCCTCCGCCGAGAGTGCCCGTTGGAAGAACCGGAAATCCTGAAAGGCGGACTGGCGCAAGGGATCCGAGTCCGGATACGCGCGGCCAAATTCCAGCGGAGCGGTGGTGTGCGTGCTGCCGTGCAGGGAATCCTTGATGATCGCCAGCTCCTGCGGTCGTCCATCTATATACAACGCGACACCTACCGCCTTGCCTGAGCCGTCATAGGTGGCGAGCACATGATTCCAGCGGCCGACTGCCAACACTTTCTGTTTTGTTTCCACTTCAATGGTGTTATCCGGCGTTTCGTGCGCCAGAACGAATTGGAGCTTGCCTTTGCTCACTTTCAGTTGCCAGCCGCGCAGCTTTTGTCCCGCATCTGCGGCTGACAAAATGACCCCCGCGGGCTTTTCTTCGTCTTTCGCTTCGAGCGATCGCAAATGGGGTCGCAACCAGGTTCCCACACTGAACGCTTGATTTGCCTCGACCTCACCGGTATTCGGCACTTCCAGTCTGGTGCTGATTTCCATCCGCATGTACGGCCAGAACCACGTGCCTTCGCCCCAGACTACCGGCGCTCCCGTTGCCGCAACGTTCTTGTGTGAAGTGTCTTGCGCTGAATTGATGAACGTCGATCCATTCTGCTCGTCGAAGCGCAATCTCACCGTAAGGCCCTCTGAACTTACAGGAACCGCGATGCCAGTGCGCTGACCAATCCACGCAGCGATCAGGTCACGCGCTTGCTCCTTGCGAAGTCCCAGTTGTTGCTCAAGCGCCCCTCGTTTCGCCAGGGCTTGCTCGTACGCTACGCGGCTCTCTATTTTCGGAAGCCGAAGAAAAGGCGGCCAGTCATTGCGATCATCGTTCGACGGAATTTCCGTCAGATTGTTAAAGAACGCGGTCAGCCGGTAGAAATCTTTTTGCGTGATGGGATCGAACTTGTGGTCATGGCAGTTTGCGCAGCCTACCGTTAATCCAAGAAAGGCCGCGCCATAGGCCTCCGTCCGTTCTCTCTTGTTGTTGACCCGCAATTCTTCAATCAACGTTCCGCCTTCACCGCTGCTGATTCCGGCGCGCAGGTATGCCGAGGCCGTCAAGGTATCCAGAGCTTTCACCGGTAGCATGTCTCCGGCAAGTTGCTCTCGCACAAACTGATCAAAGGGTTTGTTCTGGTTGTACGCCCGGATCACATAGTCGCGGTACGCCCAGATACTTCTGAAATTGTCCAGATGCAGGCCATGTGTGTCGCCGTACCGGGCAACGTCCAGCCAGTAGTGCGCTCGGTGCTCCCCGTAGCGAGGACTGGACAGTAGCCGCTCGACAACTTTCTCATACGCGTCGGGCGCGGAATCGGCCACAAACGCCTCCGCCTCTTCCGGGGTCGGCGGCAACCCTGTCAGGTCATAAGTCACCCGCCGGATCAAACTGCGCCGATCCGCTTCAGGAGAGGGTGTCAATGATTCTTTTTCCAGCCGCGCCAGCACGAAGTTGTCGATTGCGTTCCGCACCCACTCGCCGTGCGTTACCGCAGGAATTACCTGATGCTTTGGCGGAAGAAATGACCAGAGTTCTTCGTACTTTGCACCCTGTTTCACCCACTCTCTTAGCAGCGCGATCTGCTCCGGCTTTAATGTCTTGTGTGCCTCCGGTGGCGGCATGCGATCCTTCGCATTTTTCGTTTCGATCCGGTGGACCAACGGGCTTTTATCCGGGTTGCCAGGAATAATTGCCGGCCCATACTTCTCGTGAGAATCCTGATGAGGTGCAAAAGCAAATTCTCCGCGGTCCAGCCGCAGACCCGCTTTTCGCCCTCCCGGATCCGGACCGTGACACGCATAACAGTTTTCCGACAAAATTGGTTGGATCGTGTCATTAAAGGAGAGTTTCTTGGCGTTTTCTTCGGGAGCGGGCTTCGCTTCACCTGACCGAGTAGCAGTGAAGGGGCCGAGGCAGAGCCCTCCCGCAAGCAAGCATAAAACGCGTCTGTCGAGCAGCGATATTGGTCTTCGACCGCGCCGATTCGACACCACTTACTCTCCCTCGGGCTCTGTTCGGACTACCTCGTTGCGGGTCGCGCCCTATGTTACACCTACGCTTATCCCATTTGCGCACTTCCCAATTCTTGATCTGAGCGGACTGGCTTACTTCCTCGCAGACGGAGAGCCGGCGCGAACAGATGGCGCGGGAGACCGATCGCGGTCCTGTGAATACAAATGGTAATGCAAGAATTCAGCCCGCGTCGTGGTATCGCGGCACTGCCCGCGCGGGACAGGCATTACTCGGCCGCAGAGCGTAGTCCAAATGTAGACGTTGGCTCATTGCCTGCTGAAGACCGGTTCGGTGTGGGACGATATCCGTTTCGCGTCCGGAGGTGGTACTTTTTCCAGCGCTCGCCTACTAGTTGTACTTTGATAGAGCGCCATCCACGATTGGGATTCGGCTTGGGATAGTAGCTGAACGAATAAAGATGCGCCAAATCGTCCCGGATGGAGGCAAAAGCTTTCTTTTCATCCCGCCAACTCTTGGCAAAATAGGCCTTGCCGCCAGTGGCAGCGCTCATACGGTCGAAAACAGCGGTAGAAACGGGCTCAAGCTGGGCCTCGGTGGTGCTTATCATGTAGATAGGTATGCCTGCCGATTGAGCCAGCTCCGCAACATCCTCAGGGGGAACCATGCTGGCATTGTCAGGTCCGTTCGAGAACACTACGATCACCTTTCTTCCCGGACAGTGGCCGGCATCCTGAACGGTCAACAACAGCGAGTTATAGAGCGCCGCATCATCCCCAGCCACGGTCGTGCGCACGCCGCGCACCACTTCGGACCGGTCGGAGGTCAAAGCCGCGGCACGATAAAGGTCGCGGCTGTAGGAATAGAAAGCTATTTTGTACGCGCTTTCCAGAGAGCGAACGAAATCGGCGATTGCATCTTGCGCGAAGACGAAGCCCCGGTACATGTAATTGCTGGTATCGAACAAAATGAAGACATTGGCCCCGGCAAGAGCCGAACTGAGCGTTTCGGGCGAGTCTTCCAAAGAAGGGCCTGACACCGAATCTTGCGTCTGACTACGCCCTTGCGCGACGGGAGACTCATTTAACAATCTGGTTGGGGGAGCATTCCCTTCTTCAAATGTGGCAATGTTCTCCGGAATGCCATCTTCGGTGATCGCAAAATCCTGAGGATGGAGACCCGTTACATAGTTGCCTTTATTGTCAGTCACGGCGACATTCAACTGCACCAGGTTGACCACAACGCGAAAGCGCGTCGGGTCTTGCTGCGCACTGGTCCGAGAGGTCGGAAGAGGCAGCAGTCCTAAGAGAAGTGTCACGAGCAAGAGATATCGTTTTTCCATAAGTTTGCGTCGCATATCGCACCGTGTTGTTTCTTCCGGCCGTAACAGTCCCGTGAAAAAATCGAACCAACAGAACTGGTCTAGGGCTGCGAAAAACTGTCGTTTCCTGATGAGACAACGATCTTGCCTTGCCGGAACTCTTCGCCGGTTTCTCGAGCTGCGCGCAGCAACGCGGGCCAATCCTCGAAATCAGAGGCAAAAATCTTCTCGACCATGCGACGTGTGAGTTCAGGAACCAAGCGGTTTAGCATGACCGGCGAATAGCCTTTCTCGTCCGCCAGGCGGGCCCAGTATAAGTTGTTGGAATCCCAGCTCTCCGCCAACAAGCGGCTGGCGTAGCCCATGAAAACCGGGAAAGGCGGCAGATTCAGCAGCTCACGCGTGTAACTTTGAGCCAATACGCGGTGTGGCACTCCAAAGTCTTGCGACAGGCGTTTCCAGTTTACTTCGTCGGGGTAACGGTTAGAGAGCGTTGCAAGCTCATTACCGGTCGGTCCAAAGGAATTGGACTCTTGCGGAAATCTTCGTTGATATTCAGCCGCCAGATAGAAAGTGTCCGCAGGCATCAATTGCGAAAGCAGCTCAGGCAAATGCCCTGAACGCAGAGCCTGTGCCACTCGTTCGGAGCGCTGCGGAATCATACGCTCGGACAGGATATTCATGACTTTATCCCGCACTTCGTCATTGTGAGCGGAAGCGGCCAAAAGCTCCTCCCCGCACTGTTGATACAGGCTGACAGCGTGAAGTTCATTTTGGCTTACGTTCCACCATCGGGGCACGACGGCGTTGGTCAAAAGGCCAGGCACCAACTCTCGCCAGATCAGGGCCTGCACGTTTTGTGGCGCGATGAAATCCTGCTCCGCGGTGGCAAGGACATAAGGTAAATCGGCAAGCGATCCGACCAAATGTGCGCCTCCGCCCGCCGGGGAACCCGCGCCGAACAATTGAGACGCTCGCCACAGTCGTTCGAGACCGCTGACAGTTTCTCCCGAAAAATCGTGCGAGCGAACGAAAAGAGGATTATGGTGGAGAATCTGGGCGCCGGGAGGCTCATAGTAAGCGTAATTGAGGCCTACGAGGGTGTCTCGCAGAAAGGAAGCGAGTTGGCCGCGGGCTTCGGCGAGTTGTTCGGGAGAACCCGGCGATTTGATTATCTTCGCCACGTTCGTGCGCATCTGTAATTCCGTATGACGGTTATTGTAAATTCCCGCGCCCCACTGCTCTCTTTCACTATTTCTGAAAATTGGTTGAGGCATCTCGAATTCCCTGAGTTCCCCGGCCAAAGGAAGCAAGGTATTGCCTGAGACGCTCCCCTGCGTGACTTCGCGCAGGCCGTCACCCAGGGCCAAGAGGGTGTCGAGAGAAACCAAACGCTGTTCGTTCAAAACGGATCGGATTCTGTTGGCGATCAGTTCATGCAAACGCTGGGCTTCTGGAGCTGATTGGTGGGGACCCGCAAGCAAATTGATGATTTTGTCTTGAGAAGCATCGGCTTTGCCGGTTGCGGCGAGCAGCAGGTCTTTCAGGGCCGTGCGGCCTGCATCGAAAAGCTGCGTCGAGGAGCCGATCTTTCCGAAGGGCTTGATCACCTTTTGCCAAGAATCGTTCAAAGCGGCGCCGGGTATTTCACCCTGACGCGCCAATATCTGCCAGAGTCCGACGCTGCCCTGAAAGGTTCCGAAGGCGTTGCCCCTTAAAGCGTTCTTGGGAATACCGTTCAGGCTAGTCACAACCTGGAGGAAAGCAGCAATGGAAGCATCGTTCAATTCTGGAAATTCTGAAAAGACTAGGTACTGATCACTGAACTCAGAGAACTTGCCGGCCAGCAAGGTCACCGTTTCGGGACTAAGGCGATGCTCCGGAGAGCGTCGGCCGTCGAGTTCGCTAAGCATCAAGTAGCTTTGCAAGGGACCTGTGTCGGTGGGCAGGCGAGAAATCGCAGACAGGGCTTCCAGCAATTGATCCGGGTGGTTCCAATGTGCGGCCCTGCGGCCCCAGTCGCGAATAATTTTGGAATCCGTCTTTTGTCGGAAGATGTTCTTCCATACCTCGAGATTTCCAGGAACGTATAGATCGCCGTTGGGCTCCCACCGAAGGCGAGCCACCAGAAGCAGCAGACCCGCGTCGCGCCGAAACACGCCCGTTCCAGCATCAGAAAAGTCTTTTCCGCGGAACATCTCATAAAAATGCCGCAGCCGGGCAGGCTCGGTGAAATGAGTTTGCTGCGACAGAGGTATACTCGACAGGTCGTCAAAAAACGCCGCAAGCCAGCCGCTGTCCTTCGCGAGCAATTTAAGGATGAATTCTTCCGGAGAGTCAGGACTCGCTGCGACCAGTTCTTTCCAGGCGGGGACCGCGGCTGATCCCCCAGGCACAACCACTCGCCCAGATCGAATGCAGATGTGGCTGCCGTAGAAATCCAAGATCGTGGCGAGCGGAAACATTTTTTTTAGCACGTGCGATTGCCGCAACGCAGATAGAGTTTCGGCATCCATCCGTGCCAACGCCCAGTAGAAGCGGGCCAACTCCGGATCGCCTAAGAGCATGTCCACTACATCAGCTTTTTTCCCTTTCTTGGTCCAGTCGATCTCCACGGGCGGCGCAGGTACGTGGGACGTCGAGAAGGAGTACGCGAAAGGCCGGCCCTCCTGGAGACTCTTTTCAAGTTCCGGCAGGGGGAATCCCGAGTCGATGGTAAGAAACGCTCTTTGTGGATCGGCGGTCTCCAAAAAAGTGCTACGCAGCCCGCAGTCAGCCCGGGTTCGATAACCCAGGATTTTCAGCAGGGGTTTCGCTTCCTCGCAAGTAGAAACACGAATGACACCGTCGGGGCCTGCCAGAGCCTCCAATTCTCGCGCCTGCTGCACATAGCGCGTCAAGAGAATAAGAAATTCCTTGCGCGACCCCCGCTCATAGCCCAATACAAATACGTTGCGAGCCAGAAAAGGCATAACTTCTTCAGGCGAGACCTTCTGGCTGATCCCCGCCATGCGTAAAAACGGGCGTAAGGGGCCTGGAATCGCAACATTCGCCGATTCGGGTGACCCGACCTTGCCGTCCGCTGATGACGAATCAGAGGAAGCGGTGCCCCGAACGGCAGGAACGAAGCACGAACCAACGGAAAGAGTGGCAGCCAGAATAGCGGCAAGGCGGAAGAGAGACTTAGCGCATCGCCTTGCATGCAAATCGGTTAGGAAGAGTGTGAGGTCCTTCAAAATTTCCTCCCCGAAGCGGAATCGAGCCTGACCAACAGAGTTGAGAGGCAGAGAAGCAGATTTGGACCCAACGAAACCAAATCTAAAACACGAATCCGCGACGACTAAATCAAGTTCCACGGACCAAGCGAGTGAACTCATGCGAGCCATGCACCGTGCGGGTGGACGGTGGCACTTGTCAACATCGAGCACACCCTGAATAAACTGATCCTTCCTTGCAGTATTTAAGCCGTAACTACGCTTATGTCAAACCGAAATTGTCAGAACGGGAAATTTGTCCGAACCATTCCATAGCGAGACGGCCTCAAGCGTCAGTTCGCCCTGCTTTTCAGAAACTCGGTAGCCGATGCGATAGGCAATTTCAAGACACCCCATCCGCACAACGAACAGGCCGATTGATAGCGAATCGTCCTACTGTGCCGGATTCTTAAATTGGCTCAGCTATCCCTCGATACAGGCTCCCGAACACGGTTGGTCGCATCCCGCAACTCTTGCGGCCGCTTAAAGGAACGACAGTAGGTCACGATTTAGCGAGCAATCGATGGATTCGAGTTTTGCGCCTGGGCGGCAAGCTGCTGAACAGCCTCGGGCGGTAGCTCTTACCTCCTCAATCAAATCTGTATCCTTTCCGTCCACAGGTGTACTGAACGAACGTAGAATCGAAAGTTATGGGATACGAAGATCCATTCCCGCTCTGATCTTGTCCGGGTCGCCGAGTTTGTCTTTGTTGGCGTCGAATATCTTCATGAATATTGCCGAAGGCTACTGGCTGGTCATCGGAAATCTCACTAAATGAATCAACCTCTAAAGGGCGCGCCTGACTTGTTACCGAAGGAAAATACCGAATGAGTTCCCACCGCAAGTCTGCAACGTCTAGCAGACACAATGGCCAGACGTGGTATGTGGATTCTCCATTCCAACAGCGACTCGGGCGGGAAGTTCGTTAGGGATGGTGAAATTCGACCAGAGCCTACACCGGGGATACGTTAAGCGCAATACCAATCAGGAGCCGCGGGAGCCGGTTTCATGCGAGTAATTGGTTCTGATTCTGAATAATTGGTCGAGTTGCGCTCGCTGCTGCCATTGTTAAGCAACTCCAGTCTTATCCACAGTCCCGGTGCGGCGTGCCCTTGCTCGGCATACTGGGTCTTCTGCGGCAGAGCCAGCCTACTCTTGAATTCCGTAACATTTTGCGAGTACGATTGCGTCGTACTTAGCTTTGTCCGGCGTTTGCTTGAACCCACGTTTTCTACGCAACGACGATGAAGAAGATTCTGGTCCGCTCTGAAGGCTGCATTCGCTAGCCTGACAAAGAAAACAACGTACACATACGATACGCCGCAGCAGGGAAATGTAATCGCTGTCGAGGAATGGATAGCTGGTAGTTGAAAAGAACGGCCAGCGTTTTCAAATCAAGCCCGCTGCACCGTCCCGCCATAAGCTGCAGCCTGAGACTTAGCGGTAACAATCGCCAACCCAAGGCAAGCCGCGATGAAGATCTCCACAATCACCGGACCCAGAAAGAAGTAAGTGTACGAGTTCACCGCCAGCAGGGCATACGCAACCAAAAACGTAGCCAGAATCGGCCGCAGCTGCCGCGCGTCCGTCTTTGCCAGCGAGCCCAGTTGCCAGAACAGAACCGCCTCGGCCGTAAGGGATATCGTGGCCCCCAGCCCGAGGCCACGATAGAAATCCCAAAAGCTCCGCGTGTGTCCCATCAGCAGAAACTCATTCATCTTCATTGCCTGTACGGCAGCGGCGGCGGGGCCCGGGCCCGCCTTGCCAAAGACTCCGCCTATGGTGTGCAGCACCGCGTGAATGAACGTCAAGACTGCTGCGATGCGAAGAAGAAGAGCGGGCTTCATCATGAGCGGTCTCCATATGCCGCTTTGGCGTACAGCGCCAGACTGTCGCCCCAGGCGCCCGGTCCGTCGAAGAGCGCGCGCAACTGCTCGTAGCCCTCGCCATGGCGTTCCAACTTGCTGTGCTCCAACTCGACAAGGGTCGTTCCCGGTCCCTCGGCCGTGAATCGAATCTCGACTTCACTCGCCTTGGCCATGTCCGGGTCGAACTTCCACTCCGGTTGATCGTGTCCCGGGCCAAGATGCCACGAGAAGGTGACCCGATGCGGCGGATCCCACGCCAGCACCGTGCCCCAGTCGCACAGGTTGCCTTCGACCTCTTTCTCGTACCACCGGCCCCGACACGCGGTTCCACGAAGATCGCCTCGAAGGGAGTTTTTCCGATGTGATGCGACGCTGGCCACCACGTCTCCATCTGTTCCACGAACACGCGGAACGCACGCTCGATCGGCGCCTATACGCGCACCGTCTTACGTACGACGGCCCCTTCCACGGTGTTTGCCATGTTTCTCTACCAATGGTTTTTTTTGGGCTGTTGCTTGAAAGGCGTTCATCGCCTTCGTCCACATCTGGTCGAAGTGCGCACGCAGGCGTGCCACTCCCTCTGGATTCAACTGGTACAGACGCCGCGTTCCGGCCTTGCTGTCGGTCACTAGCCCTGCATTCTTCAGCACACGCAGGTGCTGCGACACTGCTGGACGGCTCACCGGCAGCGTCTGAGCCAGCTCGTTTACGGCAGTAGGCCCGCCCGCGAGCTTTTGAAAGATCGCCATGCGCGTTACATCACCCAATGCGTCGAGTCCAGTTTGTAGGTAAGCATCCACTAACGGTAAGCTACCACGAACCGATGCGAGTTTGTTAACCAAAAAACGCGCCTGCGATCCCGTGCTCTCGTTCAGAGAAAAAGAACGCACTTCGTTGTCGTCCTCGGCGGACCTACGGAGCTCGAATC
Source organism: Acidobacteriota bacterium (assembly GCA_003224135.1). Classification (GTDB taxonomy): domain Bacteria; phylum Acidobacteriota; class Terriglobia; order Acidiferrales; family UBA7541; genus Acidiferrum. The sequence goes on from QHYO01000678.1 coordinate 12,126, forward strand.
GAAAGAGGCCGAGATGCGAATTATAGGCGTGGACCTACATACTCTGGTGGCGGTACAAACCGATTGTCTGATGTTGTACCTCGCGCGATCCTTCCTCTGTCTCCTTGACAGCCCTGATATACGTATTACAGCAGGGTAGGTATGGACTCGATCGAGGCGAGCCGGGAAGGGTACGATTATCTTGAACTTCGTTTTCCCCTTGAGCATCGCGAGATCGTCTTGGCCGGTGGCTCTGCGGGCTATTCTTGTCCTCGCCGGGATCCTTTTGTCCTCTGTCACCCCACTTTGCCCGCAATCCACGAACGCGTCACTTACTGGACGCATTACCGACTCGAGTAAAGCGGTCGTCCCGGACGCAAAAGTAATTGTAATCAATACCGGGACGCGCATCCGCTATGAAACCATCACGAATCAAACCGGCAGTTACTACGTCACGAACTTGCTCCCTGGAACTTATCGCATCGAGGTGGAGAAGCTCGGATTCAAGGTTGTGATCAAGGCGGACCTAATCCTGCACGTGCAGGACTCGGTGGAAGTCAATTTCGAGATGGTGCTCGGCTCGGCTACGGAGAGCGTGACGGTCCGGGGAGGAGCTCCCTTGCTGGACACTGAGTCATCAGCAATAGGGACCGTAGTGGAACAGCGGAAGGTCAATGAGCTGCCGCTCAACGGTCGCAATGTGTTTAATTTGATCGAGCTCGCGGCGTCGGTAGTTCCGCAGGGCAGCTCCACCGGAACGCCCGTTGGAGTGAATCCCTTTGGTTGGGGCAATTATCAAGTTAACGGCTCTTTTGCGAATGAGAGTGCAGAGTATCTGGACGGTCAGCCACTGAATATCGGTTACATTAACCTGCCGGTTCTGATTCCGACGCAAGACTCGATACAGGAATTTAAGGTTCAAACCAGTAATCTGGGGCCCGAATGGGGTAAGTTTTCCGGAGGCGTCACCAATCTCAGCACGAAGGCGGGTACAAGTTCGCTGCACGGAGAAGCGTACGAATATCTCCGTAACAAGATCTTCAACGCGATCGATTTCTTTCTGAATTCGGTGGGGCGAGCCAGACCCCCGTGGGTACAAAATCAGTTCGGAGCTAATGCCGGGGGGCCTTTGAGCATTTCGCGCTTCGGGGGTCGAAACAAGACATTTTGGTTTTTGAGCGGAGAGGGCTTCCGGTTGCGGACTCGCGAACCATTCACCTCCACTGTTCCCGACGTACCAGAAAGACTTGGCGATTTTTCGGAAATCTGCAAATCCGGTTTTACCTCGGGCATCTGCAACGATAGAGGCATGGATGCCAGCGGCAAGCCGGTGGTGATCGACCAGATCTACGACCCGTGCGGAGGGATCGTAGACGCCCAGGGCACGTGTCCCGGTAGCACTGCCACTCCTACACCATTCGCAAATAATATTCTTCCGGCCGACCGGATTAACGGAACATCCGCGAAGCTTTTGGATCTCTGGCCCAGCCCCAACAACACCAGCACTATCAACAACAATTTCACAACCGCGGCGGCTACCGGAGGAAATCACAATCAGGTCGTGGCGCGAATCGATCACAACATCACGAGCAAGCAGAGACTCTTTTTCCGTTACAGCTATTGGAGTGTTTTTGATTTGCCTGTCGATCCGCTGGGAAGCGGCCTGTGCGCGGACCGCTGCTTTGAGGACTATCGCAGCAACGCTATCGCCGCGAGTTACACTCACAACATTACCCCCACAACCGTGTTTGGCTTCAACGCCAGCGTTAGCCGCTTCACATACAACCGGAGTCCGAAGAATGCAGGTTTTGACTTAACAACAATTGGTTGGCCGGCAAGTTACAACGATGTTGTTCCCGCCGAGATGCGAACTCCACCTACGCCCTGCGTAGCGAATTTTGCGGATAATGTGATGTGTACCCAGGGGCAAAGCTTTATCCGGGATCGCAACACGCAGTACTACTTTTCGCCAAGCTTGTCGATGCTACGCGGGCGGCATCAATATCACCTGGGCCTGCAATTCGAGGTGGGGCGCGACAATTATGGGCAGTCCAACATCGCCAGTGGGTCTTTTGACTTCTGCGTTTCCGGCCAGGCATGCTTCACCTCCCTACCAGGAGTTTCTGGAACAGGTTTTTCGTTTGCTGATTTCTTGCTTGGATATGCCGATAATTTCAACAATTTTGAAAACCATTTTTTTGCGCAAGCAGTTGTTCCCGCATTTACCGCGGGGCAGCAGATTTACAAGGCTCTATATTTTGACGATTCCTGGCACGCCGCGAACAAGCTCACGTTAAATCTAGGGCTTCGTTACGACCTGCAAGGGCCCTGGTCAGAACGATTCAACCGCCTTTCTTACTTTGACCCGACCACGACCAATTACCTGATGCAATTTCTCCCTGCGAGTTCGCCTCCAATCAATGGAGACGTATTTCTGGCGAACTCCCATCACAGAAACAATCTGCCGCTCGAAAAGCGCGAATTCTCTCCACGCGTTGGCCTCGCCTACAGCATCAATGCGAAAACGGTTCTGCGCAGCGGCTACGGCATGTTCTGGATTCCAAATTACGTGGCGTTTAGCTTGAACCCGCTGAATGACATGGTGAACGGTGGTGCGACGACATACGTTGGCACCGTGGATGGAACTCATCCGGTAAACACAATTGCTCTGCCATTCCCAGCGGGTATTTCGCCGCCGCCTGGCCTCAGCCTGGGCACTGCGGGAACGCAACAATTCCTGACACAAGTCGTGCAGTCCATCACCGAGGCCAATCCTAGCAACCATCCCGAAGGATACATTCAGCAATGGAACCTCGATCTGCAGCGCGATCTGCCTGCCGCTTTCTTCGTCTCCGCTGCCTACGTCGGTTCAAAGGGCACTCACCTGCCACAATATTCTCAGCAGATCAACCAGATCCCCGACGCCTTGCTTGCGCAGGCCGCCGCGCAGGTCGATCCCTCACTCCCGAATCCCCGGCAGAACGTCGCGCTGGTGCAATCAGTGCCAAATCCTTTCTTCATCGACGGGCAGGCACTGGCGCTCACTGGCCCCACTACGACCGTCGGGCAGCTTCTTCGCCCCTATCCCCAGTACACGGGCGTGGAGCTTGCCGGACAAGGTTCTTTCGACAGCATTTATCATTCGTTTCAGCTGACGGTGCAAAGGCGTTTTGCCGATGCCGGTTCGTTGCTGGTCGCTTATACCAACGCCAAGCTCATCAGCGATACAGATACATTGACGGCATGGTTAGAGCCAGGCGTAGGCGGCATTCAGGACAATAACGATCTTCGCGCAGAACGTTCTTTGTCCTCGCAGGATGTTCCGCAACGCTTGGTCATTAGCTACGTGCTGGATATTCCTTTTGGCAAAGGGAAAAAATATTTTGCGGGCGCCGAGGGAGTGACGGACAAGATTATCGGTGGATGGGGAATCGACGGCGTGACTATTTTCCAGAGGGGCTTCCCGCTGGTTTTCACGAACGGTCAAGTCAATGGAACCACGCTTTTCGGCGGAGGTTCACGGCCCAACGTCGTTCCAGGCTGCGATCCGAATGTTTCTACAAGCTCAAATTCCAGGCTTGCAGGATGGTTCAACGCAGCCTGCTTCAGCGCGCCGGCCGATTTTGAATTCGGCAACGAACCCCGCGTTGACCCGCGCTTTCGTGCTGCCGGAATAGCGAACTTCGACTTTGCGGTATTCAAGCGAACAAGGTTTGCGGGCAACGAGCGGTTCGGCCTGGAGTTCCGCACCGAGTTCTTCAACCTGTTTAACCGAAATCAGTTCGCCGCTCCCAACACCGTATGCTGTTCCGCCAACAATCAGAATTTCGGCGTCGTAACGGCAACCGCCGCTGGGACAAATCCGAGATTGGTTCAGTTTGCGCTGAAGTTTTTGTTCTGAAGCTCGAGGCTCGGGAAGCTTGCGCCGGTCTCATATATACGGGGCCCAGCGTGAATCTGTACCAGCCCCCGGGAGCCTTTTCCAGCAAAACGAAAAACTGCTCGGTCACATCGAAAAACCTTCTCACTTCGGTTTCGCTGGTGTATGTTCTTCAAAGCGTCGGAGCTTTGCCGGGGGAGCTTGCCGATGTTACGGGTGTTCGCCGAGAGTGTCGCCACATCCGTCCAATTGGAATCTACGCATGAGTTCTATGCCGCCAAGACGCGCTCTTACATTTCCAATTGTGTGGGACCCTAGCCAGGAAAGCGCCGCTAGTGTCACGCATGTCCCCAAAACACGCATTCCCACGGACGAAGAGACAATGGCCCGCCTGCAAGCGAACGATGCAAGCGCTCTGGAAATTCTTTTTGACCGCTACGCTCGCTTGGTGTTCCGCATTGCCCGTGGAGTTGTGCGTGATACCGGTGAAGCCGAGGACGTCGTACAGGAGGCGTTTTTTCACCTATACAAAAAATGCACGTTTTTTGACAGGTCAAAAGGCAGCGTCAAGAATTGGATCCTCCACGTCGCTTTGCATCGCGCGCTTGACAGGAAAGAGCACCTGGCGCGCAGAGGCTTTTATCTTGGTACAGACCTCGCTTCTCTCGACGATACATTATTGGGAGGAACGGACTTGGAGCGCGAGATCGGCTCCAAGCTAAATCGCGCGCAACTGCAAAAGGCCTTTGCTGAACTGCCGGACGTTCAGCGCGTCACCCTTGAGTTGTTTTACTTTGAAGGTTTAGACTTACGGGAAATTAGCGAGAAGCTCAGCGAGCCCTTGGGAAATACCAGACACCATTTTTATCGCGGTTTGGAACGGTTGCGTAAGAGCGCGTTCGTGCAGAAGCTTCGGGAAACGAAACGATGCTAAAAGTTCAAGGCGGCTCAGACGAGCACGATATTTTCAAGAAGCGTTGTGCT
>QHYO01000681.1:0-873 GCA_003224135.1 Acidobacteriota bacterium
AGATCTTTTTCGTTACCTTCACGCCGCTGCGTTCGCTGAAGCCCGAAACGTACCATGCCAGCGCTGGAAATAAGCCGACCTCGTCCAGCAGGGGCGGATGCAGCAAATAAGAGATGGTTCGAATATCCGTCGAACAGCTCCGGCAGATTTCGACCGCTTCGGCGGCCGCTTTCTGCGCTCGTGGCGGCAGCGAGTGTGACTCAGCCATGACTGCATCCAGATGCATGGCTAGCGCCGACAGGCTTTGACCAGTGCTGTCGTGCAACTCCCGTGCAATACGACGCCGCTCCTCGTCCTGCAACCGCATCAATCGTTGCGAAAGTAAGCGCAGCGAATCTTCGGCTTCGCGCTGTTCGGTCAGATCCCGTAGGGTTATCAGGTGTCGTCCCGGTTGAATGTTGGCCCGTGCCGAAAAGGAAACCACCCGGAAAGAACCGCAGGCGTGGCGCACCTCAATCTCTCCACGCTTCGCGCCCCCCTCGAAGACAGACTTCCAGTGCTCTTCAATTTCTGCCACTCGCCCGGTGGGCATTAACGCGTCCCAACGGAGTGCGAGCAATTCCTGGATGCCGTATCCAAATAGCTGCTGTGCAGATTCATTTGCGTCCAAAATCCTTCGGTCATCGTCGAGCAAGATCATGGCGTCCAGAGCGTTCTCAAACATCGCTCGCAGCTGGCTTTCGCTGTCGCGCAACGCCACTTCCGCCTTCATTCGATCGGCAAGGTCCAACAGCAGGTCTTGATTCGCCTGACGTAACGCCTCCGTTTTCGTCTCGACCTGCTCCTCTAGCTCGTCTCTGAGGCGAATCAGTTCGTCTTTCGGACGTGACGCGTTCTTTCGCATTTTGCGTTTCGCCGAGATTTGGCCCGGAT
>QHYO01000681.1:903-3105 GCA_003224135.1 Acidobacteriota bacterium
ACGAGGTTGACCAAAGTACTAAGGTCGGGCAGAACGCTGTAGGAAAAGACTTTAGCCTTTAACTCGAGTTCCAGTACCAGAGGTGCCATCCGGTTCGTTTCAGGAAGTTTTTACGCAGAAGGTGAAATTATTCATTGCAAGCGGTTCAGCTGGCGCGGGTCGTTTCGGTCCTGGCTTGCCGCTGTTTGTTATATCGTGACACGATATATCCTAACACCGTCGCCGACTGGTTTGTGCGCGTTGCCTTGCGCTGACGCGGCTTTCGGCGCCTATGAAGTATTCATTTCCTCTCCTCGAAAATACGAGGTCCGCTGTATGGCCAAGGAAATAGGCGTGCTCCACAATTCGCGCAGTCGAATTGTCACGCCGCTTGCGGGGAGTGACGGTGCTACTCACGTTCATTCCTGATCTCATCAAAACGGAGGGTTAAAGCATGTTGCGCTGGGCTTTGGGCTTTTTCGTCGTGGCGCTGGTTGCAGCGGTTCTCGGTTTCACGGGAATCGCCCTGGCGTCGGCCGAAATTGCAAAAGTACTGTTTTATGTCTTTTTTATTTTGTTTGTACTTTCCTTATTGGGACATGTTGCGCGCCGACCTTAAACATCACACCGAGCGGAGGGCGATAACGCGGATCACATTGGAGGCGGGACGATGAGAAGTGGAACTTTGATTGGGCTGGCGTTGATAGTTCTCGGAATCCTGGCACTGGTGTACCAGGGTATCGGCTACACCAAGCACAAGGACGTTGTAGACATCGGACCGATTCATGCAACAAAAGACGAGCACAAAACAATTCCACTACCGCCGATTCTCGGCGCGATCGCACTTGTCGGAGGAATTGTCCTGGTCGCGCGCGATCGCAAATAAGAATCGCGAATCGAATTTGCTTGAGGGACCAAGGAGCAAATAAAGTCAGAAAAAAATCAGCAACCACATGGGAGGACTCTCGAAATGAAACTTTCAAAATATCTGGCGGCCGCGTTGCTACTGATTGCGCCCGCGACTTTCGCGGCGCCCGCCAGCGACAAAGACGATAAGGACGAAGCCAAGCGCCTGGAAAACGCGGGTACCGTCATCGAAGAAATTCTGAACGTGCCCGACAACATTCCACAAGACCTGCTCGACAAAGCGCGCTGCGTTGTGGTTCTGCCTTCCGTGGTAAAGGCAGCTTTCATCGTGGGTGGCAGCTACGGCCGCGGCGTGATGGTGTGCCGGACCGGCGAACACTTCCGCGGGCCGTGGGGAGCGCCGGCAATGTACGCCTTGGAGGGCGGCAGTATCGGCCTTCAGATCGGCGGGCAGGCTACCGACTTCGTGATCCTCGTAATGAACGACCGCGGCGCATCGAGTTTGCTGAAGAGCAAGGTGAAGCTCGGTGCGGACGCAGCGGTTGCTGCAGGACCCAAAGGACGTGACGCTGCAGCGAACACCGACGCGTACTTGCGCGCCGAAATGCTGAGCTACTCGCGTTCACGCGGAGTGTTCGCGGGCATATCGCTCGAGGGCTCGACGCTGCGCCCGGACAACGACGCAAACCGCAAGTTATACGGCAAGGATGCGTCTGCCGCTGAGATCATCACCGAGTCGAAGGTGGAAGCACCAGAAGCTGGGCGTAAGCTGATTTCGCGCTTGCAGAAGGCTTCGCCAACGCTCAAGCCTTAACCAGACGTGAGGGATAAAAAGGAGGGAGCAGATTTGATCTGCTCCCTCGTTATTTTTGGTTGGGTTCTATCCTCTGTTTGATTTTTCATTTTCCGACTTCTCGCCGTTTCGCTTCTCGGGTTTGTTCGCAGCCCGCCCAGCTGGCTCCCAGCCGTTATTCAAAGTGGGCCAGGCGCGCCAGCGCCGGTTGACCTTTCACATGGTCCTATTGTTTCTTCGGATTTCAGCTATAGAGCATGAGATTTTCGAGCTCCGAAGAATCTCTGCCTTCCATCTGACACACCTGCTGCGCATTTAGACTTCGCATCCAGAGACGATTTGAGGAATCGGGGCTCGGATTACGCGCCAATGGCGAAGCCATGGGCCCTGACAAAAACTCCTTTGTTATAAAAGGAGAAATTGATCAAAAGAATCGCAGCAATTCTGCTGGCAGCAGTGATCGCGCTCGCCTTTGCAGGAGCGGTGAAGGCGGCGAACCGAACCTGTTGCGATTCGGCCGACGGTTGCGCTAGAAGTAGCTTGAGCAGCTGACGGTTGAGGGG
>QHYO01000682.1 GCA_003224135.1 Acidobacteriota bacterium
GTCGGACAATTGCAATGGTGGAATTCCTGATCGACAAAACAAAGTTGTTGGATCGGCTTAAGGGGCGGCTCAATGAGCGGCAGGAAAAAGCACTGCTGCGGATGTTCCGGGAAGGCCCGGAAGGGTTCCGAGGGGGGCTCACTGCCGGAAAATACAGCACGATCACCGGGGCGTCACCGGCGACGACCACACGGGACTTGGCGGATCTGGTTGACAAAGGCGCGTTGCTTCGCGAGGGAGAACGGCGTCACGCGCGCTATCGTCTCAGTGTTCCCCTCCGGCCAGTACCGCACGTGACGCTCAACGAACGAGACGAGCTGGCGGAAAAGTAGAGGACTACAGACGCGGATCAATGGGCTCGCTTTCTAAGGCGAGGACACCGAAGACGCATTCGTGGACGCGGCGCAGTGGTTCTTGCCGGACAAATCGCTCCAGCGCCTCAACTCCGAGAGCGAACTCGCGGAGTGCCAGTGAACGCTTGGTGGAAACCGAACGGCTGCGGAGGCGCTCCAAGTTCCATTGAGTTGAGCCGGCTTAGACTTTTCATGGCCTGTATGCCGATGGCCCATTTATCGGGCGCGACCTCTGCCACCAAGCGTTTGGTCCCTTTCAGGCGCTCACCTCTAGCCTACTGCGAATTTGGCCGAGCATTCGCCTTCAAACCGAATGGTAAGTTCATCGCCTGACGAATTGCTCAGAACACGGGTTTATCGGTTACGTTTGTCATTCTAAATTGCGGGGAACTTTCTGCGCCGAATGGCGCGCGGACGTAGCCCGCGGATGGAGTAGTCATGAAGACAGATCTCCGTCATCAAAATGGCTTTCTGTACGAACACCATGGCGCATGGTATGTCCGATATCGCCAGCGAATTTCGAAAGAGGATGGCTCCTGCAATCTCAACCATCTTTCCAAGCATTTGGGCCGCTCCAAAGACTTTCGCGATATTTCTGATGTCGAGCTGCACCGAGCATCATTCATGCAAACGGTCAATCGCGATCGGTTGAGCGCAAATTCGAGAATAACGCTGACGGCGTTCGTCGAAGGAGCGTACTTGCCTTGGACCAAGGAGGAGCGTCGAGCCAGCACCAGTAAGGGCCACCATGAAATCTGGATCAATCACATTCGCGATCACGTCGGAGAGCTTCACCTGAGAGAATTTCGCACCGTGGATGCCAGTCGAATGCTGCGCACGATCGCCAAAGAAAACGATCTCACAAAAACGACATTGCAACATATCAAGTCGGTTTTGAGCACTATCTTTACTTATGCGAAGAACGAAGGGGCCTTCGATGGAGCCAACCCAGTCGATGGAGTTTTGATCCCCAGGCATGCCAAAGAACCGGGAGAGACACACGCTTATGATCTCGGCCAGGTCCTGCAAATCCTCGACCGTCTTCCGCTTCTCGAGAAAAGTCTGGTCGCTACCGCCGCTCTCGCGGGGCTGCGCCAAGGTGAGCTGGGTGGACTAGAGTGGACCGACTACACGGGCACCGAATTGGTGATCAAACGTTCGATTTGGATGTCAGTAGTCAACCTTCCAAAGACACGTGCCAGCCGCGATTCCGTGCCGGTAATTCCTGCTTTGGCGGAAATCTTGGACGAGTATCGCAGCTCCATGGGTAGCCCAAAAGCAGGTGTGGTTTTTCACTCCGGTGATGGGCTTCCTATCTGCGTGGACAGAGTCGGGCGGCGCGTGATTCGGCGAGCACTAGAGGCCATCCGTTTGCCGTGGTACGGTTGGCACGCACTCCGGCGGGGACTTGCCTCAAACCTGTATGAAATCGGAGCCCCGGACAAAGTTGTACAACGCATCTTGCGCCACTCGAAACCGCACGTCACCAGGGAACGCTATATTAAGGTCTTCGATCATACCGTGCTTGAAGCAGTAGGGAAGGTACAGGCGTGGATCGAAGAATTGAGACAAGCGAAAGAAGATCGACAGCAGTTAGAATTGAAATTTGGCGACGCCATCGTTGGCGAAAGTCCAACTGGCGTCAGTTTTCCGCCCCTCTCACCCGTTAGGGCACCA
>QHYO01000683.1 GCA_003224135.1 Acidobacteriota bacterium
AAAATGGGAGAAGCCCAAAACGAGAGAGGCTAGTGTCTCTCGTTCTTGGCCGGGAGCCAGCTTGAAAACAAGGATGTGCGGTCGCAGGCGGCGGCTAGCTTGGCTACTGGCAGCTGTGGGCATGTGTCTGCCTCTTCCGGCACTCGGCCAGCGCTCGCAAATGCCTACGGCTGCCACGGACGCGACAGTGAAATGGGACAGCGTAGCCGTCTTCCAGGAGATGGACGCTTCGAGCGAGCAAACCTCCGCGCTCAAAAGAGGCAGTTCGGTCTATGTGGATTTGCGCATCGACCAGGGCGGAAAGACCTGGTGCGGAGTTCGGCCCTCGCGACAGGCGAACCGAATCGGTTTTGTGGACTGCAAAAGTCTGGAGCGAGTCGGGATCGCGCCTCCCCCTGTGACTTCCTCCCGCGGCGGTGTGACCTCCGAACCGTCTCGCGGAGCTTCAGCGGAAATTCCGCTGGTACGGCCCGCCACGCCAACCGCAAACGGATATGCGGCAATGAAGAGCCAGGTCATCAAAGAGGGCGTAATCGATTCCGGTTACATCGCGACGCTCGAGGCACAAGCTGCTGGCGGCGGCGCAAGCGCCGTGACTCGCGCTGCGTTGGCTCATCTTGCCGCGGGAGAATTTGAATTGTCGCAACACGAGGCGGACAAGGCGGTCGAACACTTTGAGGCCATGGAGCTTTTCTCTGGACGCCAGCGCGAGTTAGTGCTTGCGAGTTTGAGCGGCCGCGCGTACGCGCTTTTGATGAAGAGTGAATTCAGCGCTGCACTGGAGCTAATCGCTAGAGCCAGGAAGATTACTCCGCAGTCGCAGGAGTTGGCGGCTTTGTCAGGCTGGACACATTACCGATTGAACCAGATGGACGCCGCAATCGCCGATCTTGAATTCGCACAGCGGATTCGCCCGAGCCCCAGGGTGGCGGATCTTCTGGAAAGGGCGAACCGCGACAAGGGGGCTGAGGACGATTTCAGGGAAGGCGATTCGCGCCATTTTGTTATCCGCTATCACGGAGGCGCAAGCCGGCAGCTGGCTTCAGAAGTAATTCGCATACTCGAGGACCAGTTCCAGAGTTTGGAAAGCGAACTACATTACGCGCCGGCAGAACCTATCGCCGTCATCCTGTACACCCGAGAAACATTTCGCGACGTCACGCGCGTACCGGATTGGGCAGGCGCACTGAACGACGGGCGGATTCGTCTTCCGGTACAAGGAATGGAAACTGTTTCAGAACCGCTTGCGAGGAGTCTCAAACACGAATTGACACATAGCTTCTTGTTTCAGAAAACGCAGGGCCGCTGTCCGGTCTGGCTGCACGAAGGAATCGCGCAATGGATGGAAGGCCGGCGATCAGGACAGGCTGCGCCGCAATTAATGGCGATGTATCAGAGCGGCAAAGGAAAATCCTTATCCTACCGCGAGGCATCGTGGATGAAATTATCCAGCTCCGAAGCGTGGTTTTCCTATGGGTGGTCGCTGGCAATCGTGGAATCGATTGAAGCCAGTTCCGGCGCGGACGGACTGGAGCGGCTACTCGACGCTGAACGAACAGAATCTTCTGGCGAAGCCGCGCTGCTGCAGGGCTTGCGCACCAATTACTCGGGCCTGGATGAAGCTACCGCAGAGTATCTTCGCAAAACTTATTTGCCATGACGCGCGGCCCGCAACTGAAGCTCATGATTTGGTGCGATCTGCCCATTCTTCATGCCACGCGGTTTGAATCGCCTCGAGTTTTGTTTCGTTGGATTTCCCGGGATCGCCGGCAAAACCAGGGAGTTCGGTGATCCATTTGTGCATGTCCGTAAAGCGGACTGTGTACGGATCGAGATCGGGGAATTTGTCGGTCAGCGCGATGGCGATGTCTTCCACATTATCCCAATCGAAGGTTGCGGGCATGATGGCTCCTTGGAAAATTGAGTTTGCGGAATCATTCTACGTTGCTGGCCGAGGCTTGAAGAGAGATTCCTCGCTTCGCTCGGAATGACGACCAAATCGTCGCTGACGGTAAGAATATTTCTACCGCTCTTTTTTGCTCACTTCTTAATGATCGAGTTCCTTGGCGTAATTTTTGTTCCATTCGGGAACTTCGACGACGATGTCAGTGGTGCCATCGGGAACGGTCTGGCAGCCGAGACGCGACTTCGGCGTGATGCCCGGCGCTTCGTCAAGCTCATCTAGCTCCGCGTCCGTTGCTTCGTTGCAGGATTCGAGGCCCTCCTTGACGATTACGTGGCAAGTGGAACAGGCACAGACACCGCCGCACGCGTGATCGAGTCCCGCCTTTAAAGCCTCTGAAAAATCGAGAATACTGCCAGGGAGCCCGTTGTGGCCGTAAGGGATTTTCGCGGGATCCACTTCCAAAGTTTTTCCGCTCGGAAGAAACGTGACCTTGAATTTCTTCGTCGCAGGCGTGTATTTGACTTCTTCGATATACGGATTACTGCCGCCCATCGCTTTTCCCTCCCAACGATTCCTGCAAATTCCTGTAAAGAATTCCCCGTAAATCCGAGTTTCTAAAAATCCGCCAGTCTTTTGCCTTGTAATACGGTATTCACTGCGCTGTTCATCATTGTTTCCGCAAGATGATTGGTCGCTTCGTTCAATTCATCGATCTTTTTGCGCATCAGGCGGTAATCGTTGCCGGAACTAGCTTCGCGCAACGCCCTGACAGCTGATTCGATTTTAGCGCGCTCTTCTGCGGGAAGTATTGAAGCTTGTTCCGTCGCAAGTGCTTTCGCCGTCGCGGTCAGGATGGATTCCGCTTCGGTGCGCGCTTCGATGGCCTGGCGCTCGGCGAAATCCTGCTCCGCGTACTCGATGGACTCTTCGAGCATGCGTTCCATTTCGGAGTCACTGATTCCGTAGCTGGGCTGGACTTCGATCGAGTGTTGTTCGCCGGTGCGAACATCCTTCGCACCTACCTGAA
>QHYO01000684.1 GCA_003224135.1 Acidobacteriota bacterium
TCACTCCATCGGCCGTAGCTTGCGAAAACATGTACAACATGCCTTCAACGCCGTTGATTTGTTGTTCGAGCGGCGAAGCAACGGTGTCGGCGATGACGGTTGGATTTGCGCCGGGATAGGTGGTGCGGACGACGACGGTCGGGGGCACAACTTCCGGATATTCGCTCAACGGCAGACGGAAGTAAGCGAGCGCTCCGATCACAAAAATCACGATAGAGACGACCGCCGCAAAAATAGGACGCTTGACGAAAAAGTCAGAGATGTTCATGGATTTACCGGTTAATTCTGCGCTTTCGATTCGCGTGCAGCAGTTGCGGATTGCGCCGGCAATCCATTCGCTGGCGTGACTTGACTTGTGATCATAGGCACGCGTTTTGGCGTAACCGCGGTTCCCGGGCGTACGCGCTGCAGTCCGTTGGTGACGATTACGTCGCCGTCGTGCAATCCCTCGCGGACCACGCGCAAGCCATCCGCAATTGGGCCCAGCTTCACGGGGCGATATTCAAGCGTGTTGTTCTTGCCCAAGACGAAGACGTACTTCTGGTTTAAGTCCGTCACGACGGATTCATCTTTTGCGAGGCAACCGTCGTATGCGCCTCCGCCCTGGAGCCTTACACGGGCAAAGAGTCCCGGCGTCAGCGCGAAATTGTTGTTTGAAAAAGTTGCGCGTACGCGGATGGTACCCGTTGTGGAGCTTACCTGGTTGTCGACAAAATTCACTCGGCCAACATGGGGAAAACCGTCTTCGTCGGCCAGGCCGAGGAGCGCGGCATTGGTGAGATCGTGCGAACTGGTGCCTGCCGTCCGCGATACCCGCACGTATTTAAGATATGTTTGCTCGTCAGCGTCGAAGTAAACGTAGATGGGATCGAGCGACACCAGCGTCGTCAACGGGGTGATTTGCCCGGCGCCACCCTGGACGAGGTTGCCTTCGGTGATTTCCGCGCGACCGACTCGGCCGGTGATCGGAGCGACGATGTGCGTGAACTCCAGATTGAGCTGGGCGCCACGAAGCGCCGCCTCCGTCGCGGCGATGCGCGCTTCTGAGGAACTTCTTGCCGCGGACCGACGGTCATACTCTTCGGTCGACATGCCGTCATTGCTGTGGAGGCGCTCGGCACGCTGAAAATCATTCTGCGCGCGCGCAAGTTCGGCCCTGGCCTGAGCCAACTCTCCCTTTAGACGATCAACTTCCGCCTGAAAGGGACGCGGATCGATTTCGAACAGGATATCCCCCCGACGGACAATGGCTCCTTCTTTGAAAAATACTTTCTGCAGGTACCCTGAAACGCGCGGACGAACTTCCACCGTGTTCACCGCTTCCAAGCGGCCCGTGAATTCATCGACGTCGCCCAACTGCTTGCAAACGACTTCGGCAACGCTAACTTCAGGCGGTGCAGCGGCGGGCGCCTTCGATTGCGCCGTGCTGGAACATCCGGAAGCGACTGCGACAAGCATGGCAAAGACCGCCGCCAACAGAAATTGGCTTGCACGATGGATGATTGCTGCTTTGTGAAGCTTCTGAATGGTGAAAGATGTCATCTATTTGTCCCGGGTAGAGCGATTTCCAGCGGTCGCCTCAGCTTTGCTTTTAGGTATGCGACTGAGCTGTCAGGAATAGATGTGTGGAGTGCGCGGATGGTTATGCGGGAAAGGGCAAAAGAGGGCACGAAATTACGACATGGTATATATTATGGAACCAGGTATGCAATCATGAAGTCTCCTCCCCTGTGTCCTGTCGAGACGACGGTCCGCATCGTCGGCGGGCGCTGGAAGGCCGCCGTTCTCGAGCAACTCTTCAGGGACGCTCAACGATTTTCCGAACTTAAGCGCGCGATTCCGGGGATTACTCAGCGAACGCTGTCACAGCAGCTCCGCGAGCTGCAAACGGCGGGAATCGTGGACCGCACAGTTCATCCGGACACGCCACCTCGCGTGGTCTACGCGATCACTCCGCTCGGAGAGTCGTTGCGGCCGCTCCTCGATGCGATGTGCCGTTGGGGCAAGTCGCATTCAGCAGCCATGGCTCTAAAAAAGATTCGCGCCTCCGACCGGTAGCTACAGCAGATTTGGCTCGCAAGTTGTCCGCTTTCGCAAACGCTCGTCCCACAAACGGTCAGTGATGCAATTCCTCGGTCAAACAACAAGCGTTCTTTCTTCTTTGCAATGAGGGCTTTATCGCAAGTCGACGATTGGCAAAGCGGATGCGCTTGTTCCTTGCATGAGCGCGACTTTACTACAACCGTCTGAATGCTTGTTCGATGCTCTGGCAGCAGCGCGAACAGGAGACGATGACGCCTTCGCCACGCTGATAACGCCGTATGTTCCTCGCCTCCGGCGATTGGCTCGCCGCTTCACGCGAAATGTGGAAGATGCGGAAGATGTTTGCCAGGAATCGTTATTGAAAGCCTTTACAAAGCTGCATCGGTTTACGGGAACGCAGGACGAGACGAAAGGCGATTTTCGCTCCTGGTTGATGCGAATCACGGCGAATTCCGCGATCGATTTCGTGCGGCGCAGGCAGTCTGGCAGATTTGTTCCGCTCGAAGAATGTGAGCCGGTTCTGAACGAGTCCCATAGGTTCGAGTCCCGCGCCTGGCGAGAGAATCCCGAAGCGTCATATGCGCGTAAAGAGCGGTTGCGCATCATTGCTGACAGGATTGCGGAACTACCGGCAGAGCTTCGAAGGGTTTGCGTTCTTCGAAATGTAATGGAGCTTTCGACCGAAGAGGTGGCAACGAGGTTAGGAATTTCGACAGCAGCCGTGAGGCTACGCCTTTTTCGTGCGCACGGGCGGATGAAGAAAGGTGCGAGCTCGGTCCCGAAGGATGGACGGCTAGATCGCCGGGCCGCTAGTCGGCGCGGCAGAACGAGCAGAGACTTCTCCCGGCGGAACGAAGTCCGCGTTCTATTGCAATATGGTGGCAAGACTGAATGTGCTCGCAGTAGCTGAGGATTGTAGGGGAGTGTCCGATCCTGGGACGAGAAATCCCAGCATCGCAGCAATCCGTGTGAGAAGCTAGATTCGATTGGGGCCAAAGCATAGAAAACAGGATGCTTAGCAAATTGTAAGGTCGGCAGCAGGTTTGCCAGAAAGAATAGAAGCGATCACTCATATGGATATTCCACGCCCATCAAACGCCCGCGCCAAGATGATTCGCAAAATCGTGTTTGTGGCGGCTGCGATTCTTCTTCTCGCCGGTCTGACACTCGGACTCTCCAGGCTGCGTCCAGCGGCTCCCACGGTAGACAAAGCCACAGTATGGACCGACGAAGTGAAGCGCGGTCCGATGCTACGCGAGGTGCGCGGGCTGGGAACTCTGATTCCCGAGGACATTCGCTGGATTGCCGCACAAACGGATTCCCACGTGGACCGCATCGTGCTGCGGCCGGGCGACATCGTGAAGCCCGATTCCGTGATCCTGGAGTTAAGCGATCTGCAGCTTCAGCGCGAGGCACTCGACGCGGAGTACCAGCTCAAAGGGGCGCAGGCTGATTATGCAAATCTCAAAGTTCAGGTGAATAGCGAGTTGATGAATCAGAAAGCAGTCGAGGCTGCGCTTCGCAGCGACTACGAACAGGCCAAGATTCAGCACGAAGTGGATGAAAAACTCCACGCAGAAGGAATCGGATCGGACGTGACAGCAAAATTGTCCAAAGTAAAAGAGCAACAACTGGGAATTCGCCTACAACTGGAGAGTGAACGGACCAGAGTGGCGGCAGACTCCACGGCTGCCCGCTTGCAGGCCCAGGAATCGCGCGTTGCGCAGCAGAAAGCGCTTTATCAATTGAAGAAGAGTCAACTGGATGCGTTGCACGTCCGCGCCGGAATTGAGGGAGTGCTGCAACTCGTGCCCGTTGAGGTGGGACAGCACGTGACGCCTGGAACGAATATCGCACGGGTTGCGGATCCGAAAAAGCTGAAAGCGGAAATCAAGATTGCGGAAACGCAGGCGAAAGACGTGACGATCGGGCAAAAAGCAACGGTCGACACACGCAACGGCGTGGTGAATGGCCACGTTTCGCGAATCGACCCATCCGTTCAAAACGGGACCGTCACAGTGGATGTCTCGATGGATGAGTCACTGCCACTTGGCGCGCGTCCGGACCTGAGCGTGGACGGCACGGTCGAACTGGAAAGACTGAAGGACGTGCTTTACGTCGGCAGACCTGTCCACGGGCAATCGGAGAGCACGATCGGTCTATTCAAGCTGGTGGACGATGGAGCGGAAGCCGTGCGTATCAATGTGAAGCTGGGCCGCAGTTCAGTGAACTTGGTGGAAGTTATGCAAGGTCTGCAGGTTGGGGACAAAGTGATCCTTTCAGACATGTCGCAGTGGGAGAACTTCGATCGGATCCGGCTGAGATAGCTTGTGGCACGAAAAGAGCGGTGGGAAACGGAATTGGTGCAGTTGGGTGGAACACCGTGCAGGGCACATTCGTTCCTAGCGTAGGAGGATGCGATGCAGACGCTCTGGCAGGACATACGCTACAGCGTGCGAATGCTTGCAAAAAACCCAGGCTTTAGCGCTGTGGCCATTCTGACCTTGGCGCTGGGAATC
>QHYO01000685.1 GCA_003224135.1 Acidobacteriota bacterium
GAAATAGTGTTAGGTCTCAATGGTGCGTTAGTCGGTTTGGGCCGTAGCCTTGGTAGAGGGAAGTTGGGCAAGCCAACTCCTTAAGCCGAACAAGGGTTGGCTTTTGCCAGCGAACTGATCATTTGCTCGACCCCCATTATGTTCAGCACCCGTTTCAGGTTGTAACTGAGAACTGTTAAGCCGGTTTCGGTTGTGACCTTGCTAATACCTTTCAATAAGAAGAACCCTTGATTCATGCCCCGCTTGATCGTGCCGAAAGGATGCTCGGCGAGTGTCTTGCGCTGTTTTAGCAACTCCGGCTGACCGCGGATCCGCTCGCGCAGTCTGTCTATCACTCCTTGATCAACCCAACGCTTGATCTTGCGCCCGTACTTGCTGGTAGTGCATTGCGCTCGCAGCGGACATTGGGCGCAAGCCTTGGTAGCATAGACCTTGAACTTTTTGTTTCGCTCTCTGTCGTTGATCGTCTTGGTCCAGTGCAACTCTTCGCCTTGGGGGCAGACATACAAGTCTTGTTCTTGGTCGTAGCGAAACTGGCTCTGCGCGAAGATGCCCAGGCGCTCGGCCTCTTTTGATTTCGGCACGGACACGAAAGTGGTAATCCCCGCCTGCTCGCATTCCTTTAGCGCATTCCCTTCGTAGTAACCGCCATCAGCCAAGACCGTCAACTCTGCGACCTGCAGCGCCTCCTTCGCTTGGAAGGCCATCACCGCCAACTGGCCCAGGTCATTGCGCTCATTCGTTACTTCGTAGGCGGCTATCAGCTTATGTTTACTGTCCACTGCCGTCTGCACGTTGTAACTCACCTCGCTGCCCTTGTCCGTCTTCATCAACTTTGCTTCCGGGTCAGTCAACGAGACCTGGCTTTCTCCAGTCGCCTCCAACTGCCGCTCTAACTCTTCGTGTTCTGCCAGATACCTTTCCAGCCCGGCGATCTTCTCTTTTAACTGCGCCGCGCTCAGCTCCGGCTCTTCACTTTCGGTTTCATCCGCCACCGCCACCGCCTCCAGGTACTCGCTGATCTTGGCTCGCTCCCGCGCGATTATCTGACTCAACTTTTTCTTGGTGAAGTTCCGCTCCTTGCTGTTCACCGCTTTGAACTTGCTCCCATCCACCGCCACTATTTCTTTCCCATATAGTCCGGCGCGCAAGCACCAGAGGCGAAACTCCACCACCACTCCTTTGATCCCTGCCCCGTTGTCTTTGCGAAAATCCGCAATCGTCTTGAAGTCCGGCCGCAGGTTCTCGCACAACCAAATCACTTCCAGATTGCGGTGGCTTTCCCGCTCCAGCTTGCGCGAAGAACGAATCCCATTCAGATGGCCCCACAGAAACAGTCCCATCAGCAAGCGCGGGTCGTAACCCGGTCGCCCCGTCCCGGCCGCCTGCCCGCGCACAAACCTCAGCTTCACGAAATCCAGCCGCCCGAGAAATGCAGCGATCGCACGCACCTCGTTGTTCTCCCCAATGTATTCATCAACCGTGCCGGGAAACAGCACGCTCTGGCCTCGTTCTTTGCCTTTGATGTAACCCATCAGCGTTGCTCAGCGCTCCTTTCTTTATCTCCTTAAGCGCTGCCATTCTACAGCC
>QHYO01000107.1 GCA_003224135.1 Acidobacteriota bacterium
ACATTGAAATTCGACGTGATTTTGTACAGCGAAACAGGCACTCGCTGCCCCCGCGGTCCGCTGAAGGTCACATAAATATTGCCGTCCGCATCCACGGCCGGGCTGGCTACGGGATGCAGGTTGTCCGCAATCTGCATTCCCACGGCGACGGGGAAAGGCTGGCTTTCGTGTTCGAGCGTTATGACACGAACCACTCCACCGTTTGCGCCTTCGGGGACACGCGCTACCAGCCGTTGCGGACTTGCCAGCGCCAACGTTGCTTCTGCTTCGCCGAAGCGCACCGCCGGATGCAAGTGCGTTCGCGTCGCGAATCCGCTACCGCGAATTTCCACTTCGCCGCCGGGAATCGCAGCTGCAGGCGCCACGCTTTCGATGCGGGGAATGCCGTTTTTTTCCGTGGAGGAGCCCAAACCAAATTTCATAGCAAGCTAAAGTGTAACGCGACCTTCAGCAGAATGGCAGCGTAGACTCCCGCCAGCCAATCGTCGGCCATGATACCCCAGCCGCCGCGCAGCTTTTCCAGATTGCGGATGGGAAATGGCTTCCAAATGTCGAAAAGGCGAAACAGCAGGAAGCCCGCAAGCAGATATTTCCAATTCAGCAGGCTCAATGCGGAAAAAATCGCGTACGTGGAAAAATCCATATGCGCCAACAGGTTCGGCATTGCCACGGGAATCAGCGGAAGAATCAGGGTAATGTGCTGGCCGGCCACTTCGTCGATCACAACGAATGGAGGATCTTCAATGCCCGCGAAGGTGGCGGTTTTTCCGGCGCTCCAAACTCCTACGAACGACAGAAATAAAACCAGCAGGATGGCGCATGTCACCGGTACGATCAGCGTCGCATTGTGAATGTCCGTGCCCGGAACGAGAAAATGATTGTCCACCAGAGTCGCCTCCGTCAGGCGTTGCTGTGAGAGCAAATCACGGATACTGTGCGGACGCAGGAAAAACAGCGATGTAAGTATCGCGGTAACCACGCCCACCAGCGACCCGAAAGTACCGGGAGCTTTTGGCGCGTAGCCGACACCAAGCGCTGTGGCGATCGCAAGGGCCAGACTTGGCTTTTCTTTTGCGGCTTCAGTTGACGGTGTCATTCCGCTTTCGTCGTGCGTCTGTCTCGGAACCGCTTTTCTCAACCTCTGTTTCGTCGAAGACCGGATCGGACACTACATACGTTTCGCTGGCCCACGCGCCCAAATCAAGCAGACGGCAGCGTTCACTGCAAAACGGAAAATCCTTGTGGAGGTCGGAGTCCGTCGCTGTCTTGCAGATGGGGCAGCGGTGCTTCATCGCCAGAAGCTTAACCCAAAACGCGCAGCGACGCTCCAGTGGTAATACGGTGGAGCTTTTCGTGCGCGGGAGGTTCGCTGGCCGGCTTGCGTTTCCCCGCGCTGGGCAGAATTTCGACGATGCGCCCGATCAGATCGTACGCATCGGTCTTCGTGATTTCCACGCGAGCAGTGTCGCCGGTGTCCGCTAATCGGCCGTCAGGCAGCTCGATGTCCGTCAAATATAGTTTGCCGTCTATTTCGGGCGCCATGCCTTGCAAGCGGGCTTCCCAAACGAGCGGATTGTCCTTTGAAGGTCCTTCGATCAAAGCTGTTTCCGTGCGACTTTTCCAATTCTTCAATCGTTCACGGGAAATTTTCTTCTGGATGGCCATCAGGCGGTTGCGCCGGTCCGTCGCAACTTTCGCGTCGACCTTTCCATCCAACGCAAAACTGCCGGCGTTGTCCACGTCTGAATATTCAAAAACGCCCATCCAGTCAAATTGTCCGGCGCGCACGAAATCGCAGAGTTCTTTGAAGTCATTCTCCGTTTCGCCGGGAAATCCGACGATGAATGACGTGCGCAGCGAAACTCCTGGAATCGTCGCGCGAATGCGTTCGAGCAATTTCAAAAACGCTTCGCCATGCGATCCGCGCTTCATGCGCGCCAGCATGTTGCGGCTGGCGTGCTGCAATGGCATGTCCATGTACTTCGCAAGACGCGGATGAGCGGCAAGCGTGTCCAGCAATTTCTGGGTGACGCGATTCGGGTACGCGTAAAGAAAACGCACCCAGAGAAGTTCATCGATACCGGAAAGTGCTTCAAGCAATTTCGCCAAGCCATCGCGAAGTCCCAGATCCTCGCCGTAGGAAGTGGTATCCTGGCCGATCAGCGTGACTTCGCGCGTGCCACCGGCGGCAAGATTCTCCGCTTCGCGCAATACGGATTCAAAGCGACGGCTGCGGAATTTCCCGCGTAATTGCGGAATGATGCAGAAGGTGCACGGATGATCGCAGCCCTCGGCAATTTTGATGTACGCGGCATGTTTCGGCGTGGTCAGAATTCGTGGCGTCAAATCGTGGTAGAGAAACGCCGGTGGCTCCGCGGGCAAAACGCGCAATTCGCCATGCACAGCTTCCAGGATACGCTCCACTTCGCCGGTTCCCACGATCGCGTCCACTTCCGGCACTTGTGCGAGAATCTGGTCGCGGTAGCGTTCGACGAGGCATCCTGCAACGATAAGTTTTTTCGCCGAGCCGAATTTTTTGTGCTCCGCCATCTCGAGAATGGCGTCAACGGATTCCTTCTGAGCGGGTTCAATGAAGCTGCAGGTGTTGACCACAAGCACGTCGGCTTCGTCTGCGCGCGGCGTCAATTCGTAACCATCGCGCGCAAGAATGCCCATCATCACCTCGCTATCGACAAGGTTCTTGGGGCATCCCAGGCTGACAAATCCGACTTTCGGCATGGAGAAAATTGCGCCTTTTCGCAATTCTCTATTGTAGCACGCGCCCTAGCCGGGCTTGAGTGATCCCATTTGCGGAAGCGCGTTTATCTTGTCCGAAGTTCGGCGAGGATGGTTAGAAGAAGTTGTTGCAGGCGGGGTACATCGCACGTGGCATTACCAAACCGGGCGGCGGCGTAGAGCAGTGTGAACTCTTCCACCATCGAGCTCAACGCCGGCTTTCCTACGGCCGCAGCGAACTCAAACGGAGTTTGCGTTTCGTTTCGCGTATAACCGTGGCGGCCCATCAAGTGCAGCAACTCCGAATACATTTTCGAGGCAATTTGTGAACTGGCAGCGCCGACGTTCTTTCCGCGCAACACCAAAGCCATGCGCAGTTGCCGCAAAAGCCGGCCGACCAGACCATAGCGCAGCGCAACGAGCAGCACAAGCAAGAGAAGCGGTAACACGAATGAAACTCTCGCGTGGTGGACTTGCCACATGCTGAGATCATCTTTCATGTGCCGCTGTACTTTGGACAGCCAGGCAACACCAAATTCGCGCCAGTTGCGCGATTTCACCTGGAAACCTTGCGCAAGCGCAGTCTGGTGCGCGAAATCGTAGCTGATCACCCAGTCGTTCCACGCCAATTCTGCCCAGTCCGCAATCTGCGAAAACCGCGAAAAAAAACTGGTCGTCACGATCGGAGCGTCAGGTGTTGGGTCAAATACGATCCAGCCGCTTCCAGGAAAATACGCTTCCACCCAACTGTGCGCATCGCTGGCGCGCACGATGTAATCGCCGCCCAGTTCATTGAATTCTCCGGGCAGAAACCCGTTCACTTCGCGCGAAGGAATGCCCAGCGTGCGCAGCATAACAGTCATCGATGACGCGAAATATTCGCAGTGTCCTGCACGCGTTGCGAAAAGAAAGTGCGCCAGCGGATCTTTGCCGGGATTCCCAGTGAGGTCTAGCGTGTAGTGATATTTCGTTTTCAGAAAATGTTCGAGCTCGGTGGCTTTGTCATAGGGCGTGGGGGCGCGCTCAGTTGCCGAGCGCGCCAGAACAGCAATCCGCGGATCAATTTCTGAAGGCAATTGCAAATACATATCAGAGATCGCCGCCGGATAATCGGAGCCTGCAGCCTCAAGCCGAGGGCGGTCGAGCGCCGGAAGTTGCGAAATTCCCGTGTAACGCACGGAGACGAAGTTATGAAACGGATTGATCAGCGAACCTGCGGAATCCCGGTACAGATAGGAGCGCCGGTGACTGACACCGCCAGTTTCTCCTGTGAAATTCCCGCGAATCGCCAGAGTGTTCCCGGCGACGAACAGCGCATTGGATGCCATCGGCTCCTGCAGCACGGTGAATTGCAAAATTTCTCCGCGCAATTCGCCAGGTTTCGGTTTGTCGCGTAACGCGATCCAGCCGTCACTGTCGGCCGAAAGCGTTTCCCGGCCGCGCTCTGCCGACGTCCATCGCCTTCCGTCGAAGTTCGCCAGGGCGTTGCCACGCCAGCGCAGCGCCGGATAGTTGACTGGTGAACCGGTTTCGACTCGCAGTACCACCGCAGAGCTTTTTTTGATTTCTCCAATTTGTCCGAGTTCCACTTGATCGGTAAATCCGCTAAGAAGCGTTGGGTTGAAACTGGTCTTGCCGAGATAGCCTGCGCTGACGCGAGGAAGGAGAAAAAACAAAACAATGCCGCAGAGGATTGCTCCTATGGATACCGTGAGGGCCGCGAGGCCGAGTGCCCGCGCGAGCTTCTTCTCTGAGTTCGGCATCGAAGCGATCGGGGGCATCAATGCGCCGCTCGCCCCGCGGCGGAGTTCAAGTCCTGAATACGTTGCAACGGCGAAAAGAAGAAACAGGAAAAACAAAACGAGGAAGGTCGTGTCCACGGTGAGTACGGCGGAAGCCAGCACGGCTGCAAACGCGAGCATCACCAGAAAGTGTGCGTCACGATCGGTTCGGGCACTGTATAGCCTGACCAGAAGAACAAAAATCAGGAAGTGGACCGAGCTGATCAGCGCGGCGTAGAGAGGCGGATTAGGAGAATTCGCGGCCAGGCTTCGCGAGAGGAAAAACATATCCATAGGGAAGAAGATGAGGTAGCACAGCACCATAAAGGTGGCAGTGCGGGAGGTCAGTTCGGGTTCGTGGCCATACCACCAGCGCCGCACGCGGTACAGCAGAGCAAAGGTTGCGACGATCGAAGTGAACAGATCGATTTTTCCCGTGCCAACCAGTGTGAGGATCGCCGTAAGGAGTAACAGAAAAAGAGAAACGCGAAAAAAGCGTTCCGCGGGAAGAGGTTGCGCGATAGAGAGTGACGTACGGGCAGCCATGGCCGAACTTTCATCGTAGCATTCGGTCTGCAAGTCCGGACAGCAGCGGTCCAATCGATAACCGTTAGTGTGTTGTTTTCGACGCCGAAAGTTGTTTGACAGCACTTCGAGCGACTTTCCGGGTGAGACCGGAAACCGGCATCGAGTGAACCTCGGTTAGCGGCAGGTGTTTTGCGCCCAAAATCTTGGGCAGACGCTTCACGCGGACAAGGTAGGCAGCGACGGAGATGGTTCGATAGGTAACCGTGTGCCGCACTTTATCCAATAATTCTGGTCGAACGAATTTTGCGTTTTTGATTCGTAAATCGCGAAGCAGAATTGTACGAAAGGCATTCTCCAAATTTGCCGACACGGTAGGAAAATGCCAGAGTTTGGCCACCAACGACGGAATATGATCGTCGGGCTTGCTGCCGGCGAGCGTTGCAGGCGGAGGCAGAAGCAGGGAATCGCCCTTTGAATCCAACAACACGACGCTGACGAGTTGAATCGCTACAACGGCGCGCTTCTTGCGCTTTTCCGGCAGCGATTCGGCAATACCAAGTTTTCTTCCTTCGCAGAATTGCGCCACCGGACAAAGCAAACACTGCGGCGCGCGCGGAGTACACAGCGTCGCGCCGAGCTCCATCATCGCCTGATTCCAGGCGCCGGAAGATTCCTGCGCAAGCAGGCGGTCAGCGCTCGTTTGTAAATTGGCCCAGCGCTTCGGCTCCCGCAGATCGCCGCGAATCGCTTCAAGACGGGACACGACGCGTGCGACATTTCCGTCAAGCACGGCATGCTTCTCATCGAACGCGATGCTTAGGATGGCAGCCGCGGTGTATTCACCGATACCAGCCAAGGCCAAAAGCTCTTCGCGTTGACGCGGGAATTTGCCTGCGTGTCTTGCAACGATTTGCTGTGCGGCGTGCTGCAAATTGCGGGCGCGGCTGTAATAGCCGAGTCCGGACCAAAGGCGCAGCACTTCTTCCTGGGGAGCCGAGGCGAGGGACTCCACGTCGGGGAATCGCGCTAGAAACCTTTCGTAATAAGGCATTACCGCCGCGACGCGCGTCTGCTGCAGCATGACTTCCGAAATCCAAATGCGGTAGGGATCACGATTCTTGCGCCAAGGCAATTCGCGCTGAAATGTCTGGAACCAGCTGAGAAGCGAATCGCGAAATTTCGGCAGATCGGCGGTATCCAAATGCTCACCCAAAACAAATTTGTTAACGCAGTTGCTGGATTTCTTCAAGCGACTCGAGGAAGATCACGTAGGAAGAGTGCCACAGTTCAGCGGGAATGGTGCCGCGAGCGCGGCTGGTCACAATGATTTTAAAAAGTTCGGGTGAGGCAGCCAGGTCCTGCAGCAGCGCGCTCTGTGCTTCCGTCGACACTGGTTGCGCCAATGCCAGGTGCTGCAGAATCGCAAATATGTTTTCTTCCGCCGGCGCGAGCATTGTTTCGATTCCTGCGCTGCGAAATTGCAGGTAAGCATTGCGCTCGTAGAAGTGCCAGGCAATTCCCGCGCAGAGCGTGACGGCACGCTCAAATCTTTCGTTCAACTTTGCGGTGTTCTGCGCGCCTACATTCCCCCCATCCCCTCCATGCGGATCGAGCACCAGCAGCACGCGGCGATCATCCTCGCGAGCAAATTCTCGCACCATCAATGAGCCGGCCCGCGCGGAGGCTTTCCAGTGCACATGACTTGCGCTGTCGGTCGGAACGTATTCGCGCAAAGAGTGCAGGTCATGTCCGCGGCCTTTGTTGTAGCTTTCGATGCTGCCTTCGATTCCGGGAAAGATTTCGTTGAGTTCGACGTTCGAGTCCACGGGCGGATAAACGAGAGCTTCGGATTTCAAGACAATGCGACGCGCTTTTTGCAAAAAGCCGAAAGGAAATCGCGTGACGATTCGGAAGCTGTCATGAACGTGCAATCCGCGCCGCAAGAACGTGACGGGGACACTCTGCCTCATGCGATCCTGGCGCGGCAGATGCGGAAAGAAAACCGGCGTTTCAAGCAAAGCGGCAACCGGCGCGTCTTTCGGCACGACTGCTTCGACCCGCAACGCGAACGACGGCAGCGTGAGTTTCTGATTGATCAATTCGACGCTGGCCCGCACGGTCTGTCCAGCGAACATGTGTTCGGGGAGATCGATCTTCAGGTCCACGCCGGCGAGCGAGATCGACGACAGAATTCCAGACATCAAGATCACGGATACGAGGCAGGCGAGAATCAGGAAGAGCAGGTTGTTGCCCGTATTCAGTGCGGCGAGAGCGACGAGTAATGTCGCTCCAAAATAGAGCCAACCGGCGCGGCTGATTTTGTATTCAACTTTGTGGCCGATCCAGCGGAGCGGCGTTCGCTTGGCGAGAGTGGGCACCAATGTAACGGCGACCCACGCAGCAATGGCGAGCGCAAAAAGGGCGGAGCTTGCGGCTACGCCCAGATTGCCGAGTTCCGCAGCGGCGCCTGAATAAACAGCGAGGAGTAGCGCGACTCCGAGAGCAGTGATGGACAGGAAAAATGCGCGAACGCCTGGGCGGTCGGCCTTAGCCCAGAGTTGCGCGAGGGTGGAGGTGGTCTTCGGTGGCATGGATGCGTCAGCGGTCGAAGAGAGATTCCTCGCTTCGCTCGGAACGACGGCTTTTTATACCGGCACGCGGACGGAATCGACGATTTCGCGCAAAGCCGCTTCGGTGGTTTCTGATTTTTTCTGAAGCGAAGCGTGGCGAGCGCTGGCTACGACACGGTGCGCGAAGACGGTGACCGCCAATTGCTTGAAGTCGTCTGGCACGCAGTAGTCGCGCCCTCCGAGAAACGCGCGGGCCTGCGCGGCGCGTTGCAGCATCAAAGTCCCCCGCGGACTGACGCCAAGCGCGAGCTGATCTGAGTTGCGCGTGCGATTCACGATTTCGAGCGCATAGTCGTGCAGGCTTGCGTCGACTTTCACGTGCGTGACGGACTCCTGCATGGCGAGCACTTCACTAACATCGGCGACCGGCTCCAAATTTTCAATGGGGTTATCGAACGCGCGGCGGCGCAGGATTTCGCGTTCAGTTTCGTGCGATGGATAGCCCATCTTGATGCGCATCAGGAAGCGATCAAGCTGCGACTCGGGACTGGATTTTGCGTGGCGATGACCAGGAACGGTTGCGGCAGCGGATGAGTTTTCCCATCGACGGTGACTTGCGCTTCGTTCATGGCTTCGAGCAAGGCGGACTGCGTGCGAGGCGTGGTGCGGTTGATTTCGTCGGCCAGAACGACGTTGGCAAAAAGTGGGCCGGGACGAAACTCAAATTCGCGCGCGTCGGGTTGGTACACGCTGACGCCGAGCACATCGCTCGGCAAAAGGTCCGAAGTAAATTGCACGCGCTGAAAAGTGCAATGAAAAGATTTCGCGAGCGCCTGCGCGAGAGTCGTCTTGCCTACTCCGGGAACATCTTCAATCAGCAAGTGGCCGCGCGCGAACAACGTGATCAACGCAAGCTGAATGGCTTCTTCTTTGCCGTAAATGGCGCGGGCGATGGAGCGCTGAAGCTGCGAAACGACCTGAGAGGTAGCGGCCGGCATTGGTTGAAAACCCCGGATAATCCTGTTACAAAAGAAAGGCTGCGCTGCGATTCGTTGTGCAAATGAAAATGTGTCGCGAAGCAGTCCACCCGTTTCAAACGGGCGATTAGCTCAGCGGTTAGAGCGCTCGCCTCACACGCGAGAGGTCAAAGGTTCAAATCCTTTATCGCCCACCATTTTCCCTCTGCCTCTTGATATTCTAGCGAAACAAAACCATGTTAACCGTTCTTCGTGCATTTGAGTTTCTAGGTTTGAGCATCTGGCTGGGGAGCGATGTTTTTTTGAGTTTTGTGGTGGCGCCGGGGGCATTTTCGGTGCTGGCGAGCCGGGATCAGGCCGGGGCGATTGTTGGGTATTCGCTGGGGCGGATGCATTGGATGGGGATTGTTTGCGGGGTGGTGATTTTATTGGTGCGACTTTCGCGGATTCGGAGTTTGACTGCTTTGGTGGCGCCTGCTGCGTTGTGCGTGGTGCTGATGATTGTGCTTACTGTGATTTCGCAGACGGCGGTCAGTCCGCGGATGGCGGTGCTGAGAGTGGAGATGGGATCGATTGAAGCTACAGCGGCGGGGAATCCTTTGCTGGCAGAGTTCGCGCGGTTGCACACGATTTCGGTGGGGTTGGAAAGTGGAGTATTGCTGGCGGGGTTTGCTGCATTGTTCTTGATGGTTAGAGATGCCTCGTCAGTGGCGCGGTAGAACAAAATCGTCATCCTGAGTGCATCCGACGAGGACCGGCGAAGGACCTCAACTCCAGACATGGCAACAAAAGGAGTGGATCGTCGCGAGCGGCTCAGGACTACCTATTCACATCCATGCTGAGACCAGTCTTCCAGCGAGCTCTAGCGGCGCGGTGGGCGCTTATCCCTGGATTTGGTTTTGTTGCGGCCCGAGGCGGTCAGCTTGGCGCGCTTGCGCTTTAGTTTGGGCGGGCGGATTTTGTTGGTGGCGGCGTAGCCGGCGAGCTCGAAGGCGCGCCACATGTACCAGGAAGCGACAGTGCGGTAGGGGCGCCAGCGTTCGCCGAAGGCGAGAAGTTCCTTGGGACGCGGCATGTGTTTTTTACCATAAGCGACGGACCAGCCCTTTTTGACGCCCAAGTCGTGGATGGGCAGGACGTCGGGCCTACCCAGACGGAAAATTAGAAACATTTCGACGGTCCAAGCGCCGATGCCGCGTACGGAGATTAAGCGCTCGACCAGTTCGTCGTCGGAGAGTTTTAGGGCGTATTCGTGTGTGGGGACAATACCCTCGATGGTTTTTTGGGCGAGGTCTTTCATGGCCAGAATTTTTGCGCCGGAGAGGCCCGCTTTGCGCAGCGCAGCTTTGCTGAGTTTCAGCATTTCTTGAGGAGTGGGCGGACCTCCGTTAGCGCTGAGTGCCTTGATACGGCCGAAGATGGTGGCTGCGGCTTTGCCGGAGATGGATTGGTAGGCGATGGATTCGAGGAGCGCTTCGTAGGGAGATTGCGTGTGGTCGATGTTGGGGTCGAAGGGGACGGCTTCCTGGACGAGGCGGGCGATAAAGGGATCACAGTTGGAGAGATGCGCTACGGCGGCAGTGAGGTCGAAGGGGAGGGCGGCAGGTGTTTCGGTCACAACGGCTCCATTCCTGAAACGGGGAAATAGATTACCAATTTTTTTGAGGAAGCCAAGATCACTCATCTAGAAGGCCGGCCCCAGGAAGCCAAGTGGTCCCGGATTTCTGAGTAGCCTGCCACTTCTGCTGGAATGCGCAGCACCGTATCCTGCCCCTTTACCCGTATAGTCAGCCCGGAGCGTGATTTCTCTTCGACGCGAAATATTTGATTTCGTTTGACTGGCAGATCGGGCGAACCATCCTGAGAGCGGAGAATCGCATCTTGCTGTACAACGAGACGAAACGACTTCAGCTTTCTTTGGAGTCTCAAGAAAGCTGGAATACCGACAGCGATGGCAAGAACCGTAGCGGTTCCACAGGAAAATCTCAGGCTTGCAGGGTCGTTCTCACTCCTGACGGCGTACCAGAAGGCGAAAAAACCAGCAAGTTACGGAGAGCGCAGTGATGCCAACCCCACGAAACAGCAGACGTCGAACACTTGCGAGTGGAATCTGATACGTCTTGCCAGAAAATGGCTGAGTCATAACGGAGGGCTAGCTTCCTGACTAGCAACAGATAGCGTTTCATTTCATAAATCCAAATTGAGCCGAATCGTACACCAAATCACGCTGGTTCGAGCAACCATGGGTCATCTAGCTGTGGATTGTGGCTGATGTCGAGGAGATTCGGTGTGCTAAACTTTCGGGTTTATGCAGACAGGAATTATTGGACTACCTCAGGTTGGGAAGACGACGCTGTTTCGGATTTTGACGAAGGCGCATGTGGATCCCGCGAAGGGCGGGCAGGAGACGCGGGTAGGCGTGGCGAAGGTGCCAGAGCCGCGGCTGGTGGAGCTGGCTAAGCTATACAATCCCAAGAAAATTACCTATGCGACGGTGCAGTACGTCGATTTGGGCGGAATGCAGAAGGAGCGGATGCGGGATTCGCTGGCTTCTTTGCGCGAGGTGGACGCGATTGCGCATGTGATTCGCGTGTTTGACGATCCCAGCGTGCCGCATGCGGAGGGGACGGTTGATCCGCTGCGAGACGCGACGAATTTGGAGTTGGAGCTGATTCTTTCCGATCACGAGCAGATCGATAAACGGCTGGAGCGGCTGGAAAAAGATTTGCGGAAGAAAGCCGACAAGCAGTTCGAGCTGGAGAAGACCGTCCTGGAAAAATGCAAAGCACATCTGGAGGCGGAAAAGCCGCTGCGGGAATTGCCGCTGACTGCGGAAGAGCGGAAACCGATTGGAGGATTTTTGTTTTTGTCGCAGCGGCCGATGCTGTACGTGTTGAATTTGGGCGATGAAGAGGCGGGGGAGTTGGATACGGCTGTAGAGAGGCACAAGCTGGGCGCTTTGCAGGGGCGGCCGAATACGGCGGTGGTAGCGGTTTGCGGGCGGCTCGAAGCGGAGCTTGCTGAGATGAATGACGCGGAAGCGGCGGAACTGCTGGCTTCATATGGATTGAAGGAGCCGGGACTGAACCGGTTGATTCGCGCGACGTATGACTTGATGGGACTGACTTCGTTTTTCACGGCGGGCGAGCCGGAAGTGCGTGCGTGGACAATTCACAAGAACACAAATGCGGTGAAGGCTGCGGGGGCGATTCACAGCGATATTGAGAAAGGATTCATTCGCGCGGAAGTGGTGCGGTGGAACGATCTGCTGGCGGCTGGGAGTCTGGGAGCGGCGCGGGAAAAGGCGCAGGTGCGCTTGGAGGGAAAAGAGTACATCGTTCAGGAAGGCGATGTGATTTTGTTTCGGCACTCGGGGTGAGAAGAGAAGTAATGAGGTAAGGAAATAAGGTAGTAAAGAGCAGTGAGAAGAAAAAGAAAGCGAAGAATTAGGAGAAAGACCCACCCTCGATAATTCAACAAGGGAGGACGTGGGGCAACTACGATTTCTTTAAATTTCGAGTCCACATCTTACGCATCGCAGACGGGCGAAATGGGAAACCAGGAAGTGTTGAGGATAGGGCTGGCGGCGATCCTGGGGCTGGTTGCCGCGGGCGGAAACCTGCTGGGCGGATACTTCGTGGTTCGCAAGGAATGGCCGCGCCGGTTCCTGCAATATTTTCTGGCGTTGGGCGCGGGCTATATGCTGGCCGTGTCGCTGATCGATATTATTCCGGAGTCAGTGCGGCTTGCGGGACAAGATGCCTTTCTGTATGTGCTTGCCGGATTTTTCCTGATTCATCTTTTCGAACACACGATTGCGCCGCACTTCCATTTTGGCGAGGAGACTCACGAAGAAGAGTTTTCGAGGCGCAACGCCCGTCGAGCGGTGCTGCTGGGGTTGGCGATTCATGCATTTTTTGATGGCGTGGCGATTGCGGCGGGTTTTTTGGTTTCGACATGGCTCGGAACGGTAATTTTTGTGGCGGTGTTTCTGCACAAATTGCCCGAAGGGTTTACCGTCGCTTCGATGGTTTTGGCCAGCGGCCAGAGCAGGAAAAGCGCGATACGAGCAGCGGCAACGCTGGGCGGTGCGACACTGTTGGGCGTGGCACTAACAAGCGTTTTTCAGGGACAACTTCACTATGCGTTGCCCCTGGCAGGCGGGGTCACGCTTTATGTGGCGGGGACGGACTTGCTGCCTGAGGTAAATCGCGAGCCGAATTGGCGGATGGCGCTTCTGGTGTTCGCTGGTGTTGCTATGCTATTGATATTGCAGCGTTTAGTTGGTATTTGAGGCTTGCCGGGCGGTCGGAATTTTTTATGCTGTGGTAAGCCAAGTATGGCGGTAGAGGTTCCAATGCAGGACGTCTAAGGCCAAGAAATCAGGTGGTTTAGCGTGGGTCGTCTTCTTAAACGCCGGATAAATTGCGCCCGCAACTTTATGAGATTGCGTGTGTTAGATGGGGTGTGGTCGCTATGACCAGGTCGGACGTCCAACTGATGCTGGACGTGAAGTCGGGCGACGAACGATCGTTCGAACTTCTGTTGCAGCGCTATCGGACTCCGCTGGTCAATTTCCTGTACCGGATGGTGCGAAGCCGGGAGCAGGCGGAAGATCTGGCCCAGGAAGTCTTTATTCGAGTGTACCGCGCGCGGGAAGAGTACGTGCCGAGCGCGAAGTTCACCACCTGGCTTTTCCGGATTGCAACAAACCTGGCGTTGAATTCGCTGCGGGACCACCGGTACCAGAAGCTGGAAATGTCGATCGACGCGCCCTTGACGGACTCCGAGGAAGGCGACGAGAGGCCGTTTGAAGTGGCGGACAAGCATCCGACAGTCGAGCAGGAACTGGTGGAGGAAGAGCGCAAGAAGATGATCCGGCACGCGATCGAAAAATTGCCGGAGAAGCAGCGAGCGGCAGTGTTGCTGCACAAGTATCAGGAGCTGGACTATGCGGAGATCGCGAAGATTTTGAGTTGTTCGGAGAGCGCGCTGAAATCGCTGCTGTTTCGCGCGTACGAAATGTTGCGAGTGGAGTTGGCGCCGCTGGTGAGACGGGGAAAAGAAGCGAAGTAAGAAGGATGGAAATGATGAGCTGCACAAAAATGGAAGAACGGATTTTGGCCTACGTCGATGGCCGGCTGAAGGACAGCGAGCGGAGCGAGACTGAAAAACATCTGGCTTCGTGTGCGGCGTGCCGCGTGCGCGTCAATGAGTTTCGGTCGGTAGGCGAACTGCTGGATGAACTGCCGCAAGTGGAACCTTCGCCAGCGTTTGATGTAAGAGTACGGGCGCGTGTGGCTGCGGAGCCAGTCAAGCAGAGTTGGTGGGCATGGTTGAGGCCATCGCCGCGAATTGCTTTTGCGGCTTCGGCGTTGTTGGTGGCGACTCTGTGGATCGATTATCACTCGACAGTCATTGCGCCGCTGATTCCTCCTGATGAAGCGGACGCACAGATGATGCAGGACATTTCTGTGATGGAAGATCACGATACGCTGGCAAATTTTGAGCCGTTGAAGGAGCTGCCGCCACCAGTAGACAACGCGGATGACACGGACGATTCAGACCATCAGATGTAAGGGGAAATGCGGAGAAGATTCCAACTCGGATGGTTAGCGCCGGCGGTGATTGCTTTTGTCGTCTTAAGCGGAGCTGTTGCCGGAGGGTTGATGGCGCAGCAGGGGCAAAATCATCCCGACCGTCCGCCGCAGAGGCAGCAGCCTGCGCCTCGTCCCCAGACCCAGCGGCCGAGCACGAATAATCCGAACGCGAGCCGGCCGCCGGCGCAACAGCCGAGCCGGCAGCCAAGTCCCGCCGCAAATCGTCCAGCGGGACGTCTACCGGAGCGTCCATCGGAACGGGCGCCGAACCGGACATCAGAACGTCAACCGAACAATCAGCGCCAACTGAACAATGAAATGAACAGGCCGCCCAACCGAAATGAGAATCGGCCCCCTTCGGCGACGAATGCACCTGCACGTTCAAACAATTTCAGCAACCAGCCGAATGAAAACAGGCCAGGAGCAACGCTGCGGCCCAGACAGCAGGCCGGAGTAGGCGCCCCGCGTCCGTTTGTGGACCGCATGCGCGACTTCACACCACAACAACGCGACCGTGTGCTGCAGAACAGCAAAGCATTTCAAAACCTTGCTCCAGAGCAGCAAGGCCGTATACGGCAGCAGTTCAACCAGTGGGACCACTTGAATGGGCAACAGCGGGCAGATTTGCGCGCCAAGGAAGATACCTGGCGCAGGATGACGCCTGAGCAGCGCGAGCATATTAAGAATGATGTGCTGCCGAAGTGGAGACAGATTCCGTGGGAGCGCCAGCAGGTGATTCAGCAGAAGCTTGGCGTGCTGCAAAATATGCCGGAGTCCGCGCGCAACCGGCGCTTGAGCGATC
>QHYO01000686.1:0-451 GCA_003224135.1 Acidobacteriota bacterium
ATTTTGCCCACCGCGCCTTTGTCGCCTTTGAAATCTTTGCTTTTGCAGCAGCGGACATAACTCGCTTTTTGACTTCAGTGACTCTTTGGCTCGTCCTGCTGCCCAATGCTTTTGCTGCAGCGCTGAGACCGCTCAATTTGCCCTGCAGTGTGGACAACTCTTTTTCTAGCTTTCGTTCTTCCCGCTTGATTGCTGCTAGTAGGTCCATGAATCCTCCATAGGGAATCTATCCCAAACTAGGGGCGGTGCGCCAGAGACATCTAAATGAAGCGTCGTAGCATGGTTGTATCATTTACTCCGATGAGCTTCGTCATTCGCTGCGGAACGCCTGACTGCGATTGGGGCCACAAAATGCAGAACCTGGGCGAAGATCAGTTGCGGCTTTGCTAGTTTCGCAAGCACTGCATCTAACATCTAAACGGAGTTTAGGCCTTTGTGAGATAGCTTTTTT
>QHYO01000686.1:456-1481 GCA_003224135.1 Acidobacteriota bacterium
GTATCTTCGCGGTGCCCGTCTACTGTGAAGCGCACTGTTCCCACAACGCTAGAGCCGGACCCGCATGCGCTGGTGTATTTGCAACTTTGCGCGGTCGCTTGGACTGATGTTCCAAATACCGGGATTTTGTCTGGGCGCTTGTAAAAAAAAGCGTTGATATATCCAGTTTGGGTTTTGCAGATGCAGTCGGCCTCAAAAGGGCGATCCTGCACTCTTGCAGTTGGTGGCGAACTTAAGGGTATTGACGACACGAGAAGGAGCAACAGCAAGGCAGCACTCCACTTTTGCAGCAAGAACCGAACTGACAGACGCATCGAGGCGCTGTCATCGGCAATCAATATAGTTTTGGGCACGAAGTAATTGTTGAAGATTCTCAGTCTAACACAATACAGGAGAGTCTGTACTACCTCAGTCGCACGAGACGTCGTAGGCTCAAGTCCCGCCCGGAGCCAATTAATATGGGCGTGAGAGGAACTGTCCGGCGTTTCTGCTGAATCGAGTTCTTTCGCGGTTCACCAGCAATTCGTAATTGCCATCCGGCAATCCATCCGTTACGTCAGATTCCACAATCCAGTAACCAGAAACCAATGGTGGGTCTCCCACGAGCGTGGTCTTGATTGCTCGAACCTCGCACTCCACTCGCTGGCCCTCGCCAATAATTGTTCCGCTAAAGATGATTGTTTCTTGCACGATGCCACCTCCTGCAACTGACTGGTCACTGCCAAGGTAGGTTATTCCGCTGCCTCTCTAATCCAACCATGCGCAGCCCGGCGGTCGATATTATGCGTTTGCACTAACACATCGACCGCGCTCTTGACTAAACTTCTCGCTGTTTCCAGCATCAAGTCATCCTGTTCGAACGCTTCGATTTCGCGTAATGCTTCTCGCTGTGTGCTGTATACGCCGACTGTCATGCCAGCGTGGTGTTTGATTATGAAGTTTGGGCCGTGGGAAGTGATTCGGTACGTGTCGGCCATTACGCTATCCTCGAAACGTAAATATGTGCCTTCGTCTCACTCAGCCCA
>QHYO01000104.1:0-8862 GCA_003224135.1 Acidobacteriota bacterium
GCTTTGCTGCGAACGGCGGAAATTTCAGCGCCGGCCGCGGCGTCTCTTCATACAAATGAAACAGCCTCTGCGAATTCACCATGCCCGGAACACGAAAGACCAGCGACTCATCGAGTTCGAATGTCGTCACCAGGCGTTCCACAATCTCCGCGTGCGCGCCGGTTTCAATTTCCAGCCGTACCGCCCAGCCCTTCCGTCGCAGCGCCACCTGTGAGTCGATGGCATCCATCAGGTTGCGCGCTTCTTCTTCCTCCAGATAAAGATTGCTGTTGCGGGTGATGCGAAACGCCGCGGATGCCAGAATTTCGTAACCACGATAAAGTTTCGGCGCATACGCCGAGATTATCTCCTGCAGCGGGACGTAATGAATCGCATTGCCCGGCGCGGGAACGCACAGGAGACGAGGCAGGGCGCGTGGAACCGTGACCACTCCAAAATACGCTTTGCCATTCCCGCCGCGTCGCCGCCGCAACAAAAACGAAATGCACAGCGCTTTGTTCAACACATGCGGAAATGGATGCGAAGGATCGACCGTCACCGGCGTAAGCATCGGCGCCACGCGCCGATTGTAGAAATTCTTTGCAAACTGCTCTGCCTTTGCGTCGAGTTCGGAAAACCGCAGCACGCGTATCGACTCCATTGCCAGCTGCGGCAACAACTCGTCGTTCAAAGACTTGTACTGGTCGCGGACCAGGGTGTGCATTTCGCGCGTCACCAGCGCCAATTCTTCTTCTGTCGAAAGACCATCGGCACTGCGCTCAGTCGAACCGTGCTCGATTCGCTGCAGAAAACTCGAAACACGCACTTCCACGAATTCATCAAGATTATTCGCGGTAATCGCCAGGAATTTCACGCGTTCCAGCAGTGGGTTTCCTGGATCGCGCGCTTCTTCCAACACTCGCCGGTTGAAGTCAAGCCATTGCACATGGCGGTTCAAGTAGTAACGCGGGTCATCAAGTAAAATGCGTGGCATGGTCAGCTTCCAGAAACGCCCTTAGGGAACTGCTAGTGTGTAGGAGAATTTGTTACTGCGAGATGAAAGCTAGGCACACTAAGCCCTCGATTTCTCCGGCTCCGAAGCCCAAATGCCAGCTTGCTCCAGCGAACACAGAATGATGTAACATGCCTCGGCGCAAACGCTCGGACTTCAAGGATTCCACACCAAAGCGGCGCAGGGTGAACCATGAAACGAACGCCTCTTACTCTCGCAATCCTGTTCCTGGCCTTAACGGCCTCATCGCAGAATACAAGATCGCAAACGCAACCTCCGCCAGTCGTTTCACCCGAGGTCCATGCCGACCGCAGCGTGACGTTCCGCTTCCGCGCGCCCAACGTGAAAGAAGTTGCCGTCTCCATCGAAGGCTCCAGCAAGCCCTTGCCCATGCAAAAAGATGATCAGGGCGTGTGGAGCGTCACCACCGATCCGCTCGCGCCGGATTATTACGGCTACTCGTTCATCGCCGACGGTGTCGGCCTCTTCGATCACTTTCTCTATCGCGCCAGCGAAATGCATGTCCCCGGAGCGGCATCTCTTTCCTGGGAGATCGGCGCAGTCCCTCATGGCGAAATCCATCATCATTTCTACAAATCTGGCGTGGTAGGCGACGATCGCGGCTTTTTCGTTTATACCCCGCCCGGCTACGACCCTCGCGGCAATCAAACCTATCCCGTCCTCTATCTGCTGCACGGATTCAGTGACGACGCGAGCGCGTGGACCGCTGTCGGCCGCGCGAACGTGATTCTCGACAATCTGATCGCGCAAGGCAAAGCCAAGCCGATGCTGATTGTCATGCCGCTCGGCTACGGCGAGCCAAAGGTTCTCGAGCCCCATTCCGGTGTCTTCCACGATCCCGTCATCACGCAAAGAAACTTCGACAAATTTCGCGAAGCCCTGCTCACCGAAGTAATTCCACAAGTCGAATCGGCTTATCTCGTCAAAAAAGAACGCAATGCTCGCGCTATCGCCGGCCTCTCCATGGGCGGCTCTGAATCTTTGCTCACTGGCCTGAATACGTTGAATCAATTCGCTTGGATCGGTGCGTTTAGCTCAGGCGGCATCTCCCCGGAGTTCGCCAAAGACTTCCCGGCGCTGGACTCCAACTCCAATCAACAAATCCGCTTGCTCTGGATTGCTTGCGGCACCGACGATCATCTCATCGATCTCAATCGAAATTTCCGCAACTGGCTCGCGTCCAAAGGCATCAAGCACACGGACATCGAAACTCCCGGCGCCCACACCTGGATGGTCTGGCGCCGCAACCTCACGGAGTTTGCTCCGCTCCTCTTTCGTTGAAGCTCTTGTGCTTGCCGGTAACTAGAGCGTAGTGTGCGAGAAGAAAATTCGTCAGGGTGAGCGTTTCCCCAGGATCTCAACGCTTATAGGCGCCCATCATCTCGAATTCCAAAGTACCTGGCATGCTCGTTTCGCCAGCGGCTGAGTCAGGCGTGACCCATCGACCGCGTGACGCCGTTGAAACTCCTCGAGCCACCGGAACCATTCGTTGCTTCCGACCATGGGCCGTTCCGCTTGTGGAATGAGGAAGTACTCTTTAAACAGCCATCGATCAATTGACCTGTCGTCTGACATGCAAACACCGTACTCGCCCTGCGCGGAGGGCCCTTTCCTCAGTTTCTGTTCCCCAGCAGAAAGCGATGACTTTGCTAGCAACGCAGTTCTGACGCCGCATTCTCAATTCCAAGTCGTTCACAGTCCCACTGCTACTCGTCGCGCCGTCCGTCTTTCATGTGTTTTCTGAAATTGTGCGCGATCTGATTGTTGTAAGCCGCTTCGGTAACCGTTTTTTCTATCTCCGAGCCCGTCAGATATTTGAAGCTTGGTTTCAGCTCCGCCGTGGCGTCAAACGCCAACTTGGAGGTTGGACGTGTGAGCTGGCCGTCCGCATCGGCGTTCATGCTATTCATCGTCCAGAGGCGCACCAGAAGTTGTTCCTGGTCCCTTTCGGGGTTGTGTTGCCACTTTCTAATAAAGTTCATGGCGCAATTCGTCCTTCGATGACGCTAAAATTAGGGAGGCGCGAGGTGCGCCAACTCCAGAATTAAAGCCATGCAGGAACGGCGTCAACTGTACTGAAGACTAGAATTGCGAACTGGCCGGACGAACAGGTAGAAAAGAATTTAGGAAGCTAACACATCAGTTAAATATCGAGCCGTCCGTCTCCCGCAACAAATCTTCAAATGCGATCACCTTGTCGCACGCGTTCCAAGCAGGTTTGCGTCAAGCAGAAGGCGGCGGGGTGGTGGCGAGACGCGTTCGGGCAACATGGGAACATCGCTTGAGGTAGCGCCCGATTGCTGCAGTTTGTTGGCGTGGTCCACTAAATCGTCCGCGGCCTTCAGATCTTTGGCCCTTGCCGCAGGTGTTGTCTGGAGATCCGCCCCTGTAAACAGTCACAGAACCGGCGGTAAAGCCTTGTAAAGGTTTTGTCACCGCCAGCGGCAACGCGCTGCCCCTAGAAGTTGGAGAAGTTGGAGTCCTGTACAGCCACCGGCTCTTGTCTTCGCTTTCGCTAGAGGGCAAACTGATGGCGAATACACCAAGCGGACGGGATGCGAGAGGATTCGAGGATCAGATGGCCGGGCCAATCCACGCACAAATCAACGGAAAGAGCCGAGCGTTTGCATCCGAACCCGAAACCTCCCTGCTGTTTGCGCTGCGCGAAGGGCTTGGACTGACCGGAACCAAGTACGGTTGCGGTGAAGGCCAGTGTGGCGCTTGCACCATCCTGCTGAATGGCGTGCCGCGACGATCCTGCCAACTCTCCGTCAGCGACGCTGCGGGAAAATCCATTGTCACCATTGAAGGTTTCGAACACAACGGCCAACTGCATCCCGTGCAGCAGGCGTTTCTCGATCAAGGCGCGTTTCAGTGCGCTTATTGCACTTCCGGAATGATCGTAAGCAGTGTGGCCCTGCTGCAGAAAAATCCCAATCCCAGCACCACGGAGATTGTGCAGGCCTTGCAAGGAAATATATGCCGTTGCGGAACGCATCCGCGAATCGTGGCGGCCGTCGAGCAGGCGGCCAGAGCGATGCATCGAAGCACGCCCCAGGGAACTGGTCCTAAAGGAAGCGGACAATGACCGCCGCACCGGCAAAATTTGTTCTCGAGCCGGAGCGCTACGAGATCGGGTCGAACGCGCTGCATCACTTCAGCCTGCAACGACGCGAATTTTTCAAAATGCTGGGCAAGGGAATCGCAATCTTCAGCGTGTCACCGAATGCGGTGGCCGGCCAGGAATCCGGCGGACGACGAGGCAATCGCGATCAGTAACAACCAAAAGATATTTCGTCCTGGCTGCATATCAACGACGACGGTATGGTGACCGTCTTCACCGGCAAGGTCGAGGTCGGCCAGAACACTCGCACTACCCTGGCCCAGTCTGTTGCCGACGAATTGCGTGTTCCGCTCTCGAGCATTCGCATGGTGATGGGCGACACCGCGCTGACACCGTTCGATATGGGCACATTCGGCAGTCGCTCGACGCCCTACATGTCGCCGCAGCTTCGGCGAGTGGCTTCCGCCGCGCGGGACTTGCTGCTCGAACAAGCCTCCGCCGAATGGAAAACGCCGGCGGACAAGTTGCTAGCGAACGACGGAAAAATTACAAACCCTGCCTCTGGAGCAACGCTCACTTACGGGCAGCTCGCGCAGCGAAAAACGCTAGCTCGCGAAATTCCCGATGCAGATCCGGTGACTCCGCCCGATCAGTGGACCATCGCCGGCAAACCCGTGCCTAAAGTGGATGCGCGGGCATTTGTCACGGGGCAGCATCAATACACTCCCGATTTGCGCCCGGCTAATTTGTTGCACGGAAAAGTTTTGCGGCCAGCTTCGTTTGGAGCAACTCTCGTTTCGGCCGACTTGGCCGCAGCGAAGGCGATGCCAGGAGTCGTCGTGGTTCGCGATGAGAATTTCGTCGCGGTTGCAGCACCGACCGAGCGTTCGGCAGAAAAGGCAATTGCCGTGATACACGCCGACTCGATAACTACACCGCAGACCTCAAGCAACCAGCTCTATTCCTACCTGAAAAAGAACCTGGAAACTGACGGCGAACATCAGCAGCCACACGAAAAGGGTTCTGTTGTGAATGGCCTCACCGCTGCCACGCACCGTCTGGAGCAAACGTATAACGTCGCATACATCGCGCACGCACCACTTGAGCCGCGTGCAGCGCTCGCCGAATGGAAAGACGAAAAATTAACCGTGTGGACTGGAACGCAAAGACCCTTCGGTGTTCAGGAAGAATTGTCAGCCGCGCTGCACATTCCAAAAGACCGCGTGCGCGTGATTGTTCCCGATACCGGTTCGGCCTACGGAGGCAAGCACACTGGCGATGCGGCGCTTGAGGCCGCTCGGCTTGCGCGCGCTGCGAATCGTCCCGTAAAAATTGTTTGGACGCGCGAAGAGGAATTCGCGTGGGCGTATTTTCGGCCCGCTGGCGTAATTGAAATCAAGAGCGGAATTTCCTCCGATGGAAAACTGAGCGCGTGGGA
The DNA here is from genome assembly GCA_003224135.1 of Acidobacteriota bacterium. Taxonomy (GTDB): domain Bacteria; phylum Acidobacteriota; class Terriglobia; order Acidiferrales; family UBA7541; genus Acidiferrum. The sequence continues at coordinate 5,515 of QHYO01000104.1, forward strand.
ATTTCACAACTACAATTCCGGTGCTTCGGGAATCCAAACTCCGTACGATGTCGCGAACCAACGGATTCAGTTTCACCCCGTGAATTCGCCTCTACGGCAAGGTTCCTACCGCGGTCTTGCCGCGACGGCAAATCATTTTGCGCGCGAATCGCACATGGATGAGCTGGCCCACGCGGCGCAAATCGATCCGCTGGAATTTCGTCTGAGGAATCTTTCCGATGCGAGATTGCGAGCCGTTTTCGAAAGTGCGGCGAAAACGTTCGGCTGGCCGCGAAGGAAAATACAAACCAGCCAGGGATTTGGAATGGGCGGCGGAGTGGAAAAAAATGGATACGTCGCGACCTGCGCGGAAATCGCCGTCGATCAAAATTCCGGCGACGTTCGCGTTGTGCGCATCGTCACCGCGTTTGAATGCGGCGCAATCGTGAATCCGGACGGCCTGCGCAATCAGGTCATCGGAGCAAACATTATGGGACTGGGCGGGGCGCTGTTTGAAGCGATAGAATTTGAAAATGGCCGCATCTTGAATCCGCGCTTTGCGCAATATCGCCTGCCGCGCTTCCGCGATATTCCGGAAATCGAAGCCGTGCTGATTGACCGAAAAGATATTCCACCTGCTGGGGCAGGTGAAACTCCCATCGTGGGATTGGCGCCTGCAATCGGCAACGCAATTTTCGATGCGACGGGAATTCGCTTACGAAATTTACCGCTCGTTCCGCGCGGCCTGAAGTCTCTGAAGACCTCCGCATGAGACAGACGGGGTTTCTGTTTCTAGTGAGCTTTATCGCTGCGTCTTCCTCTTTCGCGCAATCGTCAGCAAAGGAAATTTCCAGACAAATGGAAGACGTGTTTTCCGGAATTGCTTCCAGCGATAGTCCCGGTTTCGCCGCGCTGGTAAAGAAAGATGGCAAGATTATTTTCGAACAGGGTTACGGCGTTCGCGATTTGCGCACAAAATCTAAAATAGATGCGCGAACAAATTTCCGGCTGGCATCGTTCACAAAACAGTTCACCGCGATAGCGGTGATGCTTTTGGTGCACGACGGCAAATTGCGCTACGAAGAATCCGTCACGAATATGTTTCCAGAATTTCCTGCGTACGGAAAAACGATCACCGTCCGTAATTTACTGAACCACACTTCTGGTTTGCCAGACTACGAAGATTTAATGGATCAGGTGGAAAAAATAAAAGGTCCCATCTGGTCGCCCGAAAAACAAATTCATGACGCGGAGGTCTTGCAGCTCCTCGAAAAAGAGTCGCGCGGAAAATTCGCGCCGGGGACGAAATGGGAGTACAGCAATTCCGGCTATGTGGTTCTCGGATTGATCGTTGCGAAGGTTTCTGGAAATCCTTTCGGCGAATTTCTGCACGATCGAATTTTTGCGCCACTGAAAATGAATCACACGCTTGTTTTTGAGAAAGGCAAAAACGAAGTTGCGAATCGCGCGTATGGTCACGCGAAAAAAGAAAATGTTTTTGTCGAAACTGACCAGAGCTCCACTTCCGCAACGCAAGGCGACGGCGGAATTTATTCCAACCTGGAGGATTTAGCCAAGTGGGACGACGCCCTTCGCAATCACACACTCCTGAGTGAAAACGTTCCTGAATCCCTGCGCGGCCACGCCAGCGCTTACGGCTTTGGCTGGTTCCTGAATTTCGAGGACCCTCATCCCTTGATGTGGCACTACGGCGACACGATGGGATTCAAGACGGCGATCTTTCGCTACCTGGCGGACAACGTAACTGTGATTCTTCTTTGCAACCGCACTGATCTCGATCAAGGCGCGTTGACCCTCAAAGCCGCGCAGTCACTTCTACCCGCAAAATAAGGCCAGCGACGGCATTCTAAAAACTTCGGCGGGTCTCAGGACAAGCCGGCAAGTTTGCCCAAACCTTTCATTTTGGCGCGGGCGGCCATGGCGCCGTACTGCTTCATCATAGTGCGCATCTGCATGTATTGCTTCAAGACCTGGTTGACGTCTTGCACAGACGTGCCGCTGCCCTTCGCGATGCGCTTGCGGCGTTTGCCGTCGATCACATGGTGGTCGAGGCGCTCCTGATTGGTCATGGAGTTGATGATGGCTTCGACCTGTTTCAGTTTCCCTTCGTCAACGCTCGCGTCTTTGGGAATATTCTGCAGCGGGCCAATTTTCGGAAGCATGTCCACGATTTGATCGAGCGGGCCCATTTTGCGAATCTGCCGCAATTGATCGCGAAAATCTTCGAGCGTGAATTCTGATTTACGAAGTTTGCGCTCGAGCTCGATTGCGGCTTTTTTGTCGACCGCCTGCTCGGCTCGTTCGATGAGCGACATGATGTCACCCATGCCGAGAATGCGCGAAACAATGCGCTCGGGATAAAAACCTTCGAGGGCGTCGTACTTTTCACCGAGGCCGACAAATTTTACGGGAGCGCCGCTGACTTTACTGATGGAGAGCGCCGCGCCACCGCGTGCGTCGCCATCGAGCTTGGTGAGAACGACGCCGGTAAGGCCGAGGCGTTTGTGAAATTCTCCGGCAGAGCGGACGGCGTCCTGTCCAATCATCGCATCAGCAATGAAAAGTATTTCGCTGGGCTGCAATTCTTTTTTCAGATAGCCGAGTTCGTTCATCAAGTCGTCGTCGATGTGAAGACGTCCGGCGGTGTCCACGATGACAACATCGCTTGCGGAAAGCTTCGCTTCCTTGATCGCGCCGCGAACAATTTCGAGGGGCTTGTCCGTTCCTGCGCCGGGCCAAAGATTGGCGCCAATGGATTTGGCGACTTGCGCAAGCTGTTCGCGCGCGGCAGGACGATAGACGTCGGTCGAAACGACGATGGGCCGGTGGCCGTGTTGCGCGAGCCATTTCGCGAGTTTGCCGGTAGTGGTGGTTTTACCGGAACCTTGCAAGCCGACCATCATCCAGACGGATGGAGGCCGCGAAGCAAAGAGCGGCTTGGCATGCTTGCCGAGCAAAGTGGTGAGCTCATCACGAACCAGCTTGATGACTTGTTGATCGGGGGAAAGCTGCAGCATGACTTCGCTGCCGAGCGCCTTGCTGCGAATGCTGGCGAGAAGTTCGTCGACCACGCTGAGAGCGACGTCACCTTCGAGCATGGCTTCGCGGATTTCGGCAAGCGCGGCATCGAGGTGCTCTTCGGTGAGCTTGCCCTGGCCGCGGAGATTCTTGAATGTGCGTTGCAGTTTTTCTGTGAGGTTTTCAAACATGGGGAAAAAGTTCTCAGTAGACAGTGGTCAGTGAACAGTTAGAGACACTTCCTACCAGCAATTCGGCTCAACAGTAACCAGTTCATTTTAGGCGTGAAGGGAGGGGTGGTCAAACGAATGGGAGATGTTGAGCGGGGGA
>QHYO01000104.1:8875-11193 GCA_003224135.1 Acidobacteriota bacterium
AACCCAATTCCCTGGTCTCCGAGCCGGAAGGCGATGTAGTAAGGCTGTTCGACATCAGGATCGACGCCCAGGAGCTGGCGACGGAACGTCGAGGTACGCTCCAGCATCTTTTACGGGATAGATAAGGGTTCTGATACCTTCATTCATGGATGAGAATCTCCTGGTCCCACTCTAGATGACGCCGTACAGGAAACGTGGCTGCGACTGAGCCGTTCCGGCGGCAGCGAAAGCTGAAGAGAGAGCGCTTGGCTGAAGCCTGGAGGAAGCGAGCATGACAAGCCGGAGCAAAGGACGAAGCCGACGCAAGAAATCTTCAGTGCGAGGCGCACGTCTGAAGCTGCGTCCGATCGCGATCATTCGATCGACGATCAAGAACCGCAAAGAAGCGCCGAAGCAGGGTTCTGAAGGAGCGCCGGACGCTTGGCTGGAAACGAATTCCTTTGCGGCGCGCGGTTTCGAAGGAATTTCCGCGGGAGACGAACTCTTCATTGTGACCTGGCTGCACCACGGGCGGCGGGACGTTCTGAAAGTCCATCCGCGGTCGGACCCTCAAAGAAAACTGACAGGAGTATTTGCGACGCGATCCCCGGACCGGCCAAATCCGTTGGGGCTTCATCGAGTGACAGTGCGGAAAGTCGAAAAGAAACGGTTACGAATCGGCCCGATTGAGGTGATTGATGGGACGCCGGTGGTCGATGTCAAGCCAGTACTTTCCTGCGAGCCGGGACGCTAAGCACCACGAGAATCGCTAGACGTGCTGGAGGTGAGTGTCTTTGAGGTGGGTGGGGTATTTTAGGCCGAAGCCGAGGAGACGATCGATGCCGATGTGGGCGGTCCAGATCAGGACCAAGGGAAAGAGTTGAGTCCTGGCGGCAAAGAAGGCGATGGCCAGCAGGATGGCGGGAGTTACGAGAGTGTGAGCAAAGTTATAGAGAGCAGCGCCGACGCGTACGTTCGCCAGGTAGCCAAGCATGAAGAGGTCGGGTGCGAGGAAGAGGATGGCGAAGAGGAGCCAACTGGCGTGGAGCTGGTGATAGACGCAGACGCTCAGGAAGAGAATGACGGCGCCTTCGAGATGGAGAAGGAGTGAAGGTTTGGTGAGCATGGGAATCAAAAGTCTCGTCTTTGTATCACCCGAATCGACGCGAGCAACATCACTGCCGCGCCTGACATACTGGCTAGCATCCCTCGCCACGGGAAGTGCCCCGAAAGAAGATAGGTATGCCGATCAACATAAAAATCGCCAGTCACCATACGCCAAAGGTTGAAAGGCCTGAGCCACGCATCAAAGATGATCGCGGTCAGGAGGACGACCGCAAAAGCCACAGCCGGCGCAGTGTATTCGCCTTCGAGCAAAGAAGAAACCAATACCGCCATCGCAAAATACGTCAAACCACCTCCAAGCAATAGCGCGACGTGGAACACTACCTGGGAGATCAAAATTGCAACTCCGGCAAGGAATGAAATCAGAAAAATAATCGTCCAGGGCGCAACACCCAACGCAATTGCTTCAAGGACTCCCGTACCCACACGGACAGCAAGGAGACGTGCGCGGCTTACGGGCAAACTTAAGCTCAACGAAGAGGTGCCAATCGCCTTTTCGCGAACGATCCCACCCATTCCCAAAAGGACTACAGCCAAAATCCACATGATGACTAGGAATTGCTGAGTGACGAACAGCAGCCGATTGTAGTCCGCCGTCCACCCAGGGCCAATAAGTCCTTGAGCATGGCGGACAAAAACCGCGCAGAAGATGGTGAGAGTTGCCAGGCAGGTCAGGAATCTAGATCGAGTCTCAAGCCAAGCCTTGTACCAGAGCACGGTTCAATTCTCCTTCACTGTCTCAAGGAAGATGTCGCGCAATCCGACCGGCGCAACTTCCACGGAAACAGCATTCAAATTGTGAGCGCGCTCAACCACATCCTGTGCATTGCTGCTGGCAAAAACGCTCATCTGATGTCCTTTTGTTTGTATCCTCTCTACGCCTGTGATCCAAAACTCGCGCTCGGGAGGAGGGAACGGAAAGACTAGCTCAATCCGCCGATAAAATTGGCGCAGGTGGTCGAGAGACGCGTCCACCAATCGGCAACCTTTCTCGAGAATGCAAACGTGGTCTGCGACGCGCTCGACTTCAGAAATCTGATGAGACGAGAAGAAAATAGCCACGCCTTCCGCTGCCCGCGAGACGAGCGTCTGTAGAAGATGTTCGATTGCCACGGGATCGAGTCCTTCGCTTGGCTCATCAAGAATCAGCAGTTCAGGGCGGCGTGCAAACGACAGCAGCAAAGCGAGTTTTGTTCGCATTCCTTTGGAAAGTG
>QHYO01000687.1:0-2792 GCA_003224135.1 Acidobacteriota bacterium
CGTCGCCACAGATGGCACCGGGGCCATTGCGTCTGAAAAAGACTCGCCTTCAGGTGGCATCTTCAGTCTGTTTGCGGAAGACCAATTCCGTGCCACCGATTGGCTTACGCTCAATGCCGGCGTCCGCTACACGCATTTCTCCGCAGGCCTCGTCGAAGACAAAACAGATCCACGCATCGGTGCCGCCCTGCACATCCCAAGACTCGGCTGGGTGGTGCGCGCTTTTTATGGCCGTTACTACCAGGCGCCCCCGCTGACCACGGTGTCTGGCCCGCTGCTTCAGTTCGCAGTGGATTCTGGATTTTCTTTTGCGCCGCTGCACGGCGAAACCGATGAACAGCGTGAATTCGGCCTCACCATTCCAATTCACGGATGGACGCTTGACTTCTCCAACTTCCAAACGCACGCGAGGAATTTCTTCGATCACGACGTTCTTGGAAATTCGAATATTTTCTTTCCCCTGACCATCGAACGTGCCCGCATTCACGGATGGGAATCCACACTGCGTTCTCCGCGCATCAAAAAACGCTTTGATGTGTATCTCACCTACTCCAATCAAATGGTTGTAGGCGCTGGTGTCGTGACGGGCGGGCTGCTTTCTGATCCAGGCCAACTCTGTGACGGTGGCGGCTTCTGTTATCTCGACCACGACCAGCGCAACACGCTCAGCGCCGGCTTTCACGCTGTATTACCTTTCCGCGTTTCAGCTTCTGCGAATCTTTCCTACGGTTCCGGCTTTCTCGATGAAGAAGGACCACAACATTTGCCCGACCACACGGAATTTTCCTTCTCGCTTTCCAAAGCCATCGGCGAACGCCTTTCCGTCGCCTTCACGGCGCAGAATATCGGCGATGGACGATACCTTCTGGATAACTCAAATACATTTGGCGGAACCCACTGGAATTATCCGCGTCAGGTCAGTGGACAGATCCGCTACCGTTTCCATTTTTAGCGACTCACTCCTGCGCCCAGGGAGCGTTTTGATTTATGCTGTTTGCGCGATCCCTGTGCGACGAGGTGACTGCTTGAAAATAGTTTTGATTGCCCTGTTCGGAGCCATTGGCACGTTAACCCGGTATGGTTTGCAGGGAGTGGTGCAGTTGCGCATGGGCAGTCTGTTCCCGTACGGAACGCTGCTGATCAATCTCAGCGGATGCTTTTTGCTTGGATTGATCGGGCAATTCATGTTGAATCGCGTGCTCGTTTCCTCGGATATGCGCATGGCCATCGCCGTCGGATTTTTCGGCGGGTACACCACATTTTCCAGTTTTGGCTGGGAGACCGCGAAAATGTTGGAAGACGGCGAATGGCTTCGCGCCACAACCTACGTCGGAGCAAGCGTGTTTGCGGGCTTGCTTTTGTCAGTCGCGGGAATCCGTTTGGCGAATAAGTTTTAGCAGCCGGGCTTCAAGGAGCTTGCCATTTAGGAGCGTGCGATGACACACGAAAAATTCGAAGGTGAACGCACACTGATGCGCATTCACATCGGCGAATCGGACAAGTGGCATGGCAAGCCGCTACATGAAGCCATTGTGGAATTGTTCCGGAAAGACAAATTCTCGGGCGCGACGGTACTTCGCGGCGTGGGCGGATTCGGTTCATCGAGCGTTTACCACACGGACAAAATTCTCCGCCTCTCGCAGGATCTTCCAATCGTTGTGGAAGTTGTCGAATCGACGGAGCGCATCGAAAAGATTCTTCCCCAACTGGATGAAATGGTGGAAGGCGGATTGATCACGCTTGAAAAAGTGCGCGTCATTCTCTACCGTGCCGCCAAGAAATGAATCGCCCGAAAACAGCGCCCCAATGGAAAGCACACAACTCGTTCGCATACTCAGAGTAAACAAGATTGGCCGTGCTCCTGAAAGGCGTCGTAACATCTCTGCGCATTTTCGCTTCTGGAGGAAACGCAATGACAACTTCTAAGCGGCGCCAACGCGCGCCGTGCTTGATCGCATGCCTGGCAGCGGTTCTTTTCGCTGCGAGCGAAGCGCGCGCGTGGGATAACGGAGTGGCGCTGACTCCCCCGATGGGGTGGAACAGCTGGAACAAGTTTGGCTGCAACGTCAGCGAAGATTTGATCAAGTCCATGGCGGACGGAATGGTCGCGAGCGGGATGAAAGATGCCGGGTATGAATATGTCGTGATTGACGATTGCTGGCAGGTGAGCCGGGATGGGGACGGAAATATTGTGCCGGATGCGCCGCGCTTCCCTTCCGGGATGAAGGCGCTCGCCGATTACATTCACTCGAAAGGGTTGAAATTTTGAATTTATTCCGACGCCGGGGAAAAAACTTGCGCGAAGCGTCCGGGCAGCATGGGACACGAATATCAGGACGCGCTGATGTATGCAAAGTGGGGCGTCGATTATTTGAAGTATGACTGGTGCAACACCGGGAAGCGCAACGCCGAGGAAGCGTACTCGACGATGCGCGATGCGCTGAAGGCTACGGGGCGCCCAATTCTTTTCAGCATGTGCGAATGGGGAACCGCAAAACCGTGGCTGTGGGCGAAAGACATCGGCAACCAATGGCGCACAACGGGTGACATCACGGATAAGTGGTCCAGCATGAAAAAGTGGCCGGACGGAAACTGCTGCGATTGAAAGCTTCGCGGGACCGGGGCACTGGAACGATCCGGACATGCTGGAAGTCGGCAATGGAGGCATGACGACGACGGAATATCGGTCACATTTCAGTTTGTGGAGCATTCTGGCGGCGCCGCTGATTGCGGGAAATGATTTGCGGAGCATGACGCCGGAAATCAAAGAAATTTTGACGAACAAGGAAGTG
>QHYO01000687.1:2825-6490 GCA_003224135.1 Acidobacteriota bacterium
CCGGGCAGTGGTGCTGCTGAATCGTAGCACGAGCGATGCGGAGATTTCCGTGCCGTGGGAGGCGATCGGGTATCCAGGAAATGTTTCTGCGAATCTTCGCGATCTGTGGGCGCACAAAGACTTGGGAAAGTTCACGGGAAGGTTTGCAGCGAAAGTGGAATCGCATGGGGTCGTAGTGGTCACGATCAAGCCATGAGAAGGACGGGCGAGTGCGCTCTTCTTCAAGCGGTCGTGCCCGGCTTAAGGCTGCGCAAGGAAGCGCAGGATTTCGTGCAGCAACCGGTCTCGCTGGTCTGTCGCGAACAGAAACTGAGCGTGGGCTGAGCCATCGAGAATAAGCAACTCTTTCGGGCCCGACGCTTTCTCGTAGTTCGCACGAATCCTGGGTAGCCGCAGTCCGTCCTCGTTTGCGTCGTCTCGCGCGACGATGAACAGCTTGCGGCCTTTGATCTTTTCTGGTGGCCGGTCGGTCCATGCAGCCAGCAACACCAGTCGATCGATCTCTCCAGGCTCGGCGTCAATTGAGGCGTCAGCGGCCGCCTCACCTCCAAAACTTGCTCCGATGATCGCTACCGTCTTGGCGCCAGTTTTGCGGAGGTAGCGTACAGCGGCCAAAACGTCGTACTCTGCGCCTTCTTCACCGGATTTAGATTGTGGGCCGCGCGACTGCCCGCGACCGCGAAAGTCGATGGCCAGCACACGAAATCCGGCGTTTAGAAAAGCGGGCATTTGTTCCGTCCAACTATCCTTGGTGAAGCGGCCTCCATGCGCCAGCACGAGGCCGCGATCGCCGCTTCCGTACACGTCGGCATGGACCACGCCTCCGTCTTGAGTCGAAAAGGAGACCTGCTGCTGCGCCACGGCAAGACCGGGCAGAAGGAGAGCGGCCAGGAACAAGCTGAGAATGTACATTGAGCGATTCTACTCCCGGCGCGTGATCCACGAAGGGCTACATTAGGCCGCCGATTGGAAGTTGGTACGCTGCGCTGTTCATCAATTGCGAGATTCAGTTCGGGCTTGGCTTTTCCGCGGCGAGCTTTTGAGCAGTGGTGAGAGCATCGGCCGCGGGGACTCTTATGTCGGGCTGGACGCCGGTGCCTTCCCAGTTGGTTTTGGAGACGGGGTTGATGGCGCGAGCGAACGGGACGCCGATCATGAAGTGGTCGTCGATGCGATGGCCATTGACTGGATGGGCGCCGCCTCCGGTGGTTTCGCCTACGATGGTAGCGCGCTTCAAATTTTTGAGGTTGTAGCTGAACTCTTCTGCGCCGGAGAAAGTGTCCTTCGACGTCAAGACGAATGCCGGTTTGCCATCCAAGCGTTTGCCCGGTACATAGGGCAAAGTCCAATATTGGTCCGTAGAGTCTCCCTTGCGCGTCCAGAGATCATTGAGGTGAGTACGCGTGTCGAAGAGATAGCTTGATACCAGTGCGATCATTTTGGGGTCGCCGCCACCGTTTTCGCGCAGATCGAAAATGATAGCATCCATGTTGGCGAGGAAATTCATGGCTGCAACGGCGGTGGGCCCGCAAACGTCCGGATCTGCGAAGAAGTCAAATTTCAAATAGCCGACATTGCCCTCGAGAATCTCGATCTTGTTGAATCCACAATTCACGCGTTCCATCTGTTTGCGATACTGGGCGACGGCGTCCGCAGAAGGCGGGCCCGAAGGCATTTCCGGGGTCCGCGCCGCGCTGAAGTCGACGCGCAGGTGCTTGTCATGGCTGACTTCCTGAAAATTTTCGGTAAGCATTCTCGCGAAATCGTCGCCATCGGTGATCGAGTCATATGCACCATTTTTCTGGCGCGCGCGCACCGCTTCTTCCATCTTTTTCGCAGTTTCCGGGAATACATAAGACTCATTGAGATTTGCGATTGCACCGTCAATGACCCGCGCACGTGTGGCTGCGTCGATTTTGGAATTCAGATCAGCGACGGATGTGCCGGGAGGAAGCGCGCGCAAGCCAAAGCTTGCCACCATCGCGGGATCGCCAGGCTTCACGTCGAACTTGCCAATCGCGCGGGTTTCGCTGACTCGTTCCTTGACGAGAAATTCCAGGCGAAGCGGTTCGCTTTTCATGATCTGGAGCAGGACAAATCCGCCGGTCATGCTTCGGAATTGCATTTCGCGATCGACAGATTTGTCCGGATCATACTTGTGGATATAGGCGTCGATTAAAGTCCGCTCTCCGGAATTGAACGAATCGAACCATGCCTTGAATGTGTGACCGGCCGGAGTGTCCGGAATGGCTGGAGACGGCGTGGGATTGTTGGGGGCCTGCTGCTCGGATGCGGCGGTTAGAGTCAAAACCAAGGCGAAGATCACGACTAGGCAGGAGCGATGAAACATAGGCACCTCGCACGACTTCCCTGTCGATGGCGGAGTATATCACTGGGCTTGAGAGCTGTAGAGCGATGGATGAGAGGCCGGTTGCTGTTGTTCTCTGTTAGCTCTATGACGAGGCCTTTGCCACGAAAAGGCCGTACACAAAGTTACCGGACGCGAAGCCTGCGCGCATCGCCTGGAACGCCTTGAGAAAAGAGATGAAATGGGAGCCGTGCTTCGCTGCGAGCGTCCACAAGCTTTTATCTTTGATAATTTCTAGGCTGACCTCCCACGTTTTGGCGCAGTACGCGTTGAGAACCTCGCGATGCGTGATTTGAAGGCCATTGGATGTGAATAGCCTCTCGTAGTCGTCCATTATTTGCAGTTCAACGAACATGCCGTTTTCGATGGGGTCGATATACTTTTGCGTCTCCGCACCCGTGAGATTTTCTTTCTTGAACCAGTCTGTGATTGCGAACGAGCCTCCGGGCTTGAGGAGGTTAGCCGCAGAAGCAAAGAACTGCTCGCGATTCTGGTAGTGAGAAATTGACTCCACGGACCAAAGAACATCGAACTTTTTGTGCAGGCTCATAGCTTCAGCGTCCATGGAGAGGAACCTCACATCGAGATTCTGCCCTGCCGCTGCGCCAGTTGCCATTTCGACCTGTACCGGGGAAATGGTTATGCCTGTGACAGCGGCATTGAATTGTTTGGCCAAATAAAGACTGGTGGCACCGAATCCACAACCGATATCGAGAATGTCCGAGCCGGGCTTTACGTTTGCGAGCTCAGCGAGATGCTCAATGAGTTGAAGCTGCGCTTTTTCTTTCGATTCATCGCCACGAATCCAATATCCGTGATGAAGATGCTCGCCCCAGAGGGACCGATAGAAAGGGCTGACAAGGTCGTAGTGCTCGATGATTCGCTGCTTGTCGTTTGAACGAGACATGGTGGACGGGCGCCTTGCCAATCCGCGCCTGGTCACGGGAGGGATGGCTTGCGTCGTGGGCTCTTCGCGCATGGATATTGTGATTGTACCTTCGCGGACTTGTACACGAAAAAAAGACATCTCGGCCGGAAACATCCTTCGAGCTCTTGAAAGCCCCATCGAGAACGCCATTGCGCGGGGTTTCGCGGAATGCTAGGCTGAGCGAAGAAAAGGCGAAGCATTTGGAAACGACAGATCGGCAGTGTTTTAGCTCGGAAAGAACCGGCTCTCTAGAAGAATCGCAAAAGATTGCCGAGGTGCTACGCGAAGGAGGTGTTGTGGGGGAACTGTTGGCGGTGAGGACGAGCAAAACTGTGGCGGGGGAAGCGCAGATTGCGTCTCGGCAGCGGG
>QHYO01000688.1 GCA_003224135.1 Acidobacteriota bacterium
CGAACCGCCTTTTCGGCTCCGAACATTACAAGTTCGGGCGGCTTTGTCGCCAAACCTAGCCCATGGACCGAAGGCGATCCGCCGTCGCGAGATTGACCATCTACCCCATGCTGACCTAACATCCTCGCCCAAGACCTATCGGTCCTCACCGGCAACGGGCCAGCATGCTTGGGCAGGCAATTTCGCATTACCGCATCCTCCGCAAACTGGGCGGGGGAGGGATGGGCGTCGTTTATGAAGCCGAGGACACCAGGCTCGGCCGCCACGTTGCTCTGAAATTTCTTCCCGAAGAGCTCGCCAAAGATCGTCTGGCCTTGGAGCGTTTCCAACGAGAAGCCCGCGCCGCTTCAGCACTCAACCATCCCAATATCTGCACTATATTCGAGATAGACGAGGCCGATGGTCATCCTTTCATTGCTATGGAGTTGCTGGAAGGCCAGACCTTGCGCCAGAAAATCATGGGCAAGGCGCTTGACCTGGAACCGGTGCTCGATCTCGGAGTTCAGATCGCCTCCGCACTGGAAGCCGCGCACACCAAGGGAATTGTCCATCGGGACATCAAGCCGGGGAACATTTTCGTGACTAATTTGGAGCAAGCCAAGGTGCTCGACTTCGGATTAGCGAAACTGGAGAAGGCAGCCGCCGCGGGCGCCGATCCCGCGGGCGCCACCATGACTGCTGAGGAGCACCTTACCAGCCCGGGTGTGGCGCTGGGCACTGTGGCATACATGTCTCCCGAGCAGGTCGCAGGCAAAGAACTGGATGCGCGAACCGACTTGTTTTCCTTCGGCGCGGTGCTCTACGAGATGACGACGGGACGGCAAGCATTCTCGGGCAATACTTCGGGGGTCATTTTCCACTCCATTCTGGAAAAGCATCCCCCCTCTGTTTCACGCGTGAACCCTGAACTGCCGCCGCGCCTAGAGGAAGTGATTGCCAAAGCTTTGGAGAAAGACCGCGAGGTGCGGTATCAACATGCAGCCGACATGCGTGCCGACCTAAAACGGCTGAAGCGCGATACAAGTTCGGGAACCGTTTCTGCTCCGGTGGTCCGCAAAGCCGTGCAGTGGTGGAGAGCGAAGCCGGCGTGGATCGCGAGCGCCACGGCACTGCTGTTAATCTCAGGCGTTCTGGTTACACGCTACGCCTTAAGAACCGAGCACCAGAACATTGCCTCGGTAGCGGTCCTGCCTTTCAGCGGACTAAGCGCCGATGCCGACGCAGAGTTTCTACAAGATGGAATCACCGACGGGATCATCGACACGCTTTCGCAGCTGCCCAACCTCCGCGTGATGTCAAGCAGTTCCGTTCTTCGCTACAAGGGACGCGAAGCTGACCCGCAGAAAGTGGGCAAGGATCTGCGCGTTGATGCTGTGCTCATTGGCCGCATCACGCAGCGGGGCGAGCTCTTCTCCGTCAACGCCGAATTGGTAAGCGTCGCTGACAACAGCCAGATCTGGGGCGAGCAATACAGCGAGAAAATTGCAGATGTTTCAGCGTTACAGCAAGAGATCGTGCGAGATATTTCGGACCGGCTCCGGCTGAAGCTGAGCGCTGCAGAGAAAGAGCGTCTCACGAAGCGACCCACCGCGAACCCAGAGGCTTATGAACTTTACCTGCGCGGCCGCCACGAGATGGACAAATGGACAGATGCTGGCTGGAAGAAATCGGTTGAGTACTTTCAGCAAGCAATTGACAAAGATCCGGAATACGCCACTGCCTATGCTGGCTTGGCAGACGCATATGAACTTCTCGTCAACACCGGGCCAGTATTCTCTTTAAAAGATTCTGCGGCCAAGGCAGCGGCTGCAGCAAACCACGCCATTGCCCTGGACGATTCCCTCAGCGAGGCTCACTTGGCGCTCGCGCTGATCCATTGGGGAAATTACAAGTTCGACGATGCCCAGCGCGAGTTCCGCCGAGCTCTCGAACTGAGCGAGATAAGACGTGCTCTGGAATTAGATCCTCTGAATCTCCATGCCAGTGTCCGACTAGGAGACCTCTTTATTTTTCAGCACGATTACGACAACGCCATTGCGCAATACCGCAAGACTTTGGAAATCGATCCGAGCTTTGTTGAAGCGAGGTACGCTCTGTCTTATGGTTATCAAATGAAGGGCCAGTATGATCAGGCAATGGAAGAACGTGCACAAGGCCTGACCGCCGAAGGGTATCCAAACATCGCCGAGGAGGACAAGCGCCTGTATGCGGCATCTGGCTGGAAAGGAGTATTGCGCAAGCGAATCGAGAGAAGCAGTAATCCTGAAAACCAAAATTTTTATGACCCATATGGCGTGGCGGTCGGGTACGCACAATTGGAAGAGAATGACAAAGCCTTACTTTGGCTGGAGCGGGCTTACGCTGAACATGTTCCCTTGTCATTCCTTCTCGTAGACACAGATTTGGAGAAAGTCCACTCCGATCCTCGTTTCAAAGATCTTGTCCACCGCATTGGCTTTCCTCAGTAAATTCGCTTTGACATTGACAGCGGCTGCTCTCGCATAATCCAATACGCGGGAATGGAAACCACGGCCACGGAAGCGGATGCTTTTCGGGTCGGACCAGATGATCTGGCCGGAGACCATCCGCCTTGCGATTGAGACAACAGAGTCGACAGATTTTCTCACCGACGAGCAGAAGCGTGATATTTTTTACAACAATGCAGCGCGTTTCCTGCGGTTAGACGACAAGGGCCATTCTCAAACTGACCTGCCTGAAAAGTGAGTTCAGCATGTTGTT
>QHYO01000689.1 GCA_003224135.1 Acidobacteriota bacterium
CATTTCGCGAAGAGCAATTCCGCTTTCCGAGGGTCCGGACGGCCGCCAAAGAAAAAGATGAAGCCTTGCGCCGACTCTTCGCTGAAAAGGATCTGTCATACCCTCCACAGGTAAATCCTTCTGCGCGCTTTCAAGAAGGAAGCAGCCTTGGAACTATGGACGGAGGAGTCACGAGGAAAGCCTCGTAAAGACATACCCGATTTGCGCAACGTCGGGAAGAATCGGTCCAAAGAGAAGGTTTGGGGATGAGCAGGTGCCGGAGGGTTTCTATGAATTGGACTGGTTTAATCCGCAGAGCAATTTCTATTTGAGCCTGCATGTAAGTTATCCCAATGGATCTGACCGCATACTGGGGGAGCGAAAAAATCCGGGTGGGGACATTTTTCTGCATGGAAACTGCGTGACGATTGGCTGCCTGCCGATTACAGATGACGGGATCAAGGAAGTCTACTGGTTAGCAGTGCTCGCGCGCACAAATGGCCAAATGTACCTGCCCATTGAGATTTTTCCGACGCATATGACCGACCATGAGCTAGACGAGCTGGCTAGAGAACGCCCGGATGAACCTGAAGTGATGGCATTCTGGGTCAATCTCAAAGAGGGTTTCGACTATTTCGAAAAAAATCGTCGACCACCTAGTGTGCATGTTAATAGTATTGGAAAGTACGTATTCGGGCGCGAATGAACCACGAAGGCATTCCACGGTTCTGCTACGATTGCAGTATGAGAAAATTCTTCGTTCTGGCGGGATTTTTGTGTCTCGCGGCGGGAGCGCGCGTGTGCGCTCAAGCGGGAACAGGCGTGCTGGAATTCACGGCGCGAGTGACTCCCACGGCGGCCAAAGCAGAACCGGTGCGGGAATTTACGTTTTATCTGCTCACCAAGAGCTATATCGAAATCGTCAAAGAGTTGGATGAACGCGATGGGCCGCCTTCGCGCGACAAATTTATCGATGAGCTTAAGATATCGCCCGAGATGCGAGAATGGCTGCATAAGCACGACGTCATGGACATCACATTGCCGGGCTTTGACAAGCTGGTGACTCCGGAGGACGTTCTTCACGTCCCCGAATTTTTGTTGGCCTATCAACGCTCGAACAGCGGTGGCGTGACCAATGGAATTCCCGTTCCGAAATTTCACGACGCGGACAAGACAGAAAATCCAGCGCGCTATGAAAAGCAGAAACAGGAATACATGACCGCGTTGAAGAAATTCATCCAGGCACATCCTCAGACCATGGCTGGCATGGAATTGGAACTGGATGGAGTAAATCCCGCACGGAAATGGGCTGAGGCGCAGGGCGGACACCGGCGGCGCGTGGCGCAGATGGCACCCGCCGAGGCGCAAACGAAATACCTTGTGGCGAAAACAGACACCGATTTGGACGGACAAGGACGGTTTTCCGGCCTGCCGGCTGGCAACTACTGGATTAGCTCACTCAACTTGACAGCTGCGGCAGGAGATGCGCGGCTGCAATGGGACGTGGCGGTGAAAATCGACGCCGGGCAACCTGTTCGAATCGAGTTGACGAACCTGAATGCAACAGACAATCTATCTTCCAAGAACAAGTAACGAGAAGCCAGGCGCAAGTCGCGGCTGGAGTCTGCTCCGGCCGGCCATTCTAACGATGGATCTGGAAGAACAGACGGAGAGATGCACACAGCGCTTCACTGGATTGCGTTTAACGTTCTTGTACTGATCGCCATAGCCCTGGATCTGGGCGTCTTTCACCGTAAAGCTCACAAGATTGCGCTTCGCGAGGCGTTGTTGTGGAGTCTCGCGTGGATCGCGCTCGCCATCACGTTTGGGTTGACCATTTCCTATTTCTACGGTAGGCAATCAGGACTGGAATTTTTTACGGGCTACGTGATCGAGAAGGCCCTGAGCGTGGACAACCTGTTCGTGTTTCTGGTGGTGTTCCGCGTGTTCGCGGTGAAAGAGGAATATCAGCAACGTGTATTGGGCTATGGAATTCTAGGGGCGCTGCTGATGCGCGGGGCCATGATCGCAGCCGGCGCGGCGCTGATCGAACGATTTAACTGGATTATGTATGTCTTCGGCGCGTTTATTATTTATGCCGGACTGCACATGTTATTCGCGGGGGAAGCGGAGAGTCACCCCGAGCAGAATTTCCTGGTTCGGTATTTCAGCAGGCACTTGCGGTTGACGAAGGAATACCGGGGAGAAAAGTTCTTTTCGCGCGAAAATGGCCAACTCTTTGCAACTCCGCTTTTTCTCGTGCTGCTGATTGTAGAAATCACCGACGTGACGTTCGCCGTTGATTCGATTCCGGCGATCTTTGGAATAACCCGGGACACTTTCATCGTGTACACGTCGAATGT
>QHYO01000690.1 GCA_003224135.1 Acidobacteriota bacterium
CGACGGCCTGGACGTCTTTCCCTACTCGGTCGGAATTAATCCGCTGACCGGCAAGGCGCTCGTCGTTTATCAAAATTCGAGCAAGGCAACGATCATCGATCTCGATACGCTGGCAGTAATCGCCACCGGCCAGATTCAAACCACCGGCGCCAATCCGCAAATCGCCGTAGATACTCAATTGAATTGGGCATTCGTCACACCAGGCGGCACAGGTTTGCTTTCCGTGGTGGACTTGAACAACAATGGCCGCAATGTGGTCTCGCTCATTGCCGTTCCTTCATCGAACGGCGCGGTTCGCAAGAGCGGAACAGTAACCATCACCACCACTGGATCTCACGGCGCAACCGTCGGAGAAACGGTTGTGGTTGCCGGTGTAAATGATTCCAGCTTTGATGGAACGTTTACGGTCGCCAGCGTTCCCTCCGGCAGTTCCTTTACCTATTCGCAGTCCGGCAGCGACACCACGAGCGGAAATGGCACGGTGAGCGTCGCTAATCCACTTCTCACCATCGGGCTAGAACAAAATACGCGCGGCATTTCGATCAGTCCGGAAACGAAGATGGCTGTTCTGGCCGATCCCGCTTCTTCCGCGGTCACGCTAATGAACATGCTCGATCAGTCGGTTAGCACGATCACTCTCGAGACCGGTGCAGTCGCAAGCGCAGTGAATCCGCTTACAAACTCCGCGGTCACCGTAAATTCGCTGGGGAATACCGCGTCGTTATTGAATTTGCAGACCAAGAGCCGCACGACGCAATTCACTGTTGGCCGCAAACCTGTGGCCGTGGCGATTGATCCCACGACAAATATCGCAATCACCGTCAACCAGGCAGACAACACGGTCTCCGTCATCAAGTTAGGGACGATTCGGCCGTTCCAAATCACGCAGATGAATCCGTTCAACACTTTCACCGGTACGACGACACAGGCTCTCACCATCGTTGGCAATGGATTCCAGCCTGGCGCGGCGGTACGCTTCAACGGAACCAATCTGACCACCACCTATGTCAATGAGCGCGAACTCAGTGCCACGATTCCTACTTCTTATCTGGGAGCTGCAAGCCGCTACATCGTCGACGTCCTGAATCCAACCAGCACAATTCATTCGAACGTCAACACCTTCACGGTGATGCAAGCAATCACCGTGGGCACTTCTCCACGCGGCATTGCCCTCGATCGCGCTCGCAATCTCGCGGTGGTCACCAATAGCGGATCGAAGACCGTTTCGGTGATCAACACCGCTTCACTCAGCATTTCCGGCACGCTGAACGTAGGCACCTCTCCGCAAGGAGTAGGGCTCTCTTCGATTGCGGGGCGCGCCGCTGTCGCCAATACCGACGATGACACCGTCTCGGTCATCGATCTCGACAACATCGCGGTTGCGACAACCGTTTCCGTTGCGCCAAGCTCCGGAACGTCGAAGCCCATCGGCATCGCCGTTCATCCGGGCTCTGGAAGAGTTGTGGTCGCCGACAGCAACTCCTCCCTAGTAAGCTTCTTCGATATTTCGAGTCCAGGCACGCCAGCAACCTTGACTGTGGACGCCGGTCCCGAGGCGGTGGCCATCGATCCGACGCGCAATATCGCCGCGGTAGCCGAAGGCGCTTCCAGCACAGTGGTGATCGTGGATCTTTCTACATCGCAAATCCTGAGCCGAGTGACGGGCTTCGCTCTTCCCACGGGCGCAATCTACGATCCAGATTCGGACACCTTCCTGGTCACTTCGAGTCTCGCGAACAATTTCGGATCAGTGATCGCGCATCCCGACACCGACACTTATTCCGTAACATTCAATCGAGTCGGCATTAATCCGACATCGATTGACTACAACTACCGCAGCAGCACTCTCGTGACTGCCAACACCAGCAGTCAAACGCTTTCGGTCATGGATTTTCTGACCAAGACGATCAAAGCCATCATACCGCTCGCGGTCTCTCAACAATTCGCTGTCGCCATCGACCCGATGACGAACCGCGCCTTCGTCGTGGATCAAAACAACAACCGCGTCATTGTTGTGCCGCTGCCTCGCTGAACGGACAACCATGCGGACAACTCTCCTCATTCTTTTTTCGCTCATTGTTTCGCTCGCCGCCGGTTGCGGCGGGGGAAGCAGCACCACAACACCAATCGTTTATGTGACGCTCAGTCCTCTCAACGTCAATGTCGCTCTTGGCACGACCCAGCAATTTACAGAGACCACCTCCGGCTCCACGAACACGGACGTCACCTGGCAAGTCAATGGCATTACCGGCGGCAACTCCACCTACGGCACCATTTCCGCCACTGGCCTTTACACGCCACCAGCGACCGTCCCCAATCCTGCCACGGTAACCGTGACGGTGATCTCGCAGGCCAATACCGCGGACATTGCCAACGCCAGCGTAACGATCATCTCCGGTGTCAGCGTGAGCGTCTCGCCTGCTAGCGCAAATCTTCAACTGAGCGGGACACAACAATTTACTGCGACAGTGACGGGCAACAGCAATACCGGTGTGACTTGGCAGGCTGGCGGCGTCGCGGGAGGCAATTCAGCTCACGGCACGATTACCGCGGACGGTCTCTATACTGCCCCAGCCGCCGGCAGCACGCCTTTCGGCGTCAGCATCACGGCCATTTCTAAAGTAGATGCGACGAAATCTGGCACTGCGAGCGTCACGGTTCACGGCGGCATTTCCATTTCGCTCGCTCCGAATCCCGCGTCGGTGACCACGTTCGGATCGCAACAATTCACGGCCACTGTTTCCGGAACTTCCACAACAGGCGTCACGTGGCAAGTCAACGGCGTTACCGGTGGAAGCTCCGCCACAGGAACAATCACTCAGACCGGCTTGTATCGAGCGCCGAATTCTGTCCCCACCAAAGCCGCAAATGCGAAAAGCCAGACGGCAACTGTAACGGTGTCCGCCATTTCCCAGGCCGATTCGACCGTGGTGAGCTCCGTCGTCGTGACCGTGACCTCGCCAAATCAAGCCGCGCAGACTTCTCCCGCGGTTCTTGGCGTGTCTGGCGGAAATGCGCTCGACACCAGCGGCTCAACCTGCTGCGGCGGCACGCTTGGTGCTCTGGTTTCACGCGGTGGCAAACAGTACATCCTCAGCACCAATCACGTGCTTGCGAGAACTGATCAGGCAAACATCGGAGAATCGATCATCCAGCCAGGACTGCTGGACACCAGTTGCTCGACTTCCGGCACTACAGCAGTCGCAACACTTTCTCAATTCGCGAATCTCGAAAATCCCGCAGCGGGCAAA
>QHYO01000691.1 GCA_003224135.1 Acidobacteriota bacterium
CTGTTTTTTATTCTCAAGGACGCTACCAGCACGGAGTCAACTTACCCGGCATGCCGCTTCCTTTACACGGCTTTGCCGAGCCGTGGAGTTGACCAGCCGGGCCAATTGGTTCTGGACTTTAATCACCTGGAAAATCCACCCTGCGCGTACACGCCCTACGCCACGTGCCCGCTCCCGCCCGCAGGCAACCGCATGGCGATCGCTCTGCCCGTGGGAGAACAGCGGTACCATAAATAAATATGTCATCTGGCTCTCCAAATGCGCTGCATCGCGAAGGCGATGATACCGGCGCCCGCGAAAAGATGGTTGCGCTTCGCGGCGCGCTCCTTCGCTTGCACAAAGCGCTGCTTGAAATGGAACGGCGAGACTACGAACGCGAGCACGGGGTCGTAAACGTCGGCGAGCTTTTTCGCTTGGTCGTGGACGATCCGCAGTTCAGCTGGCTTCACAACATTTCGGAATTTGTGGTTCGCATCGACGAGGCCCTTACGGGCAAGGCTCCCATTGGTCCGTCGGACTCAGACACGGCGTTCGACCTTGCGCGAAAAATGTTTACGCCTACCGAAAGCGGCGACGCGTTCCAGAAGCAATACTTCGCGGCCATTCAGCGCGATCCCGCCGTCGTAATGGAACATGCCGAGCTGGCGCGCCTGTTTTCCCAAACATTGCCGAAAGAAAGGAAAGAATAGTCTCGGAAGAGCTCAAAATATCGGATGTTGTGCATAATGCTGCGGAAGAGCGTTTCGAGTTGCGCATCGGAGGCGAACTCTGTCTGCTCAATTATCGGCGGAGTGCTGGAAAACTTCTCATTTACCACACGGAAGTTCCGCCGCCATTTGAAGGCCGCGGACTTGCCGAGCGCATGACGCGAGCCGCGCTCGACTTTGCGCGCTCCGAAAATCTTCAAGTGCAACCGCGCTGCTCCTACGCCGCCTATTTCATGCAAAAGCACCCCGAATACGACGATCTGCTGGCTGCGCGTTAGTTCACCTCGTAGCTCAATCCAATTTGGATGAGAAAATTATCCGTCGCACTTTCTCTCGCAGTAAAAAATTCCCGCTCGTGTGTCATACTTTAAATCGCACTATCATTCGCGCGATCTCAGGTCACGCCGAAACAATTTTTCATGGACAAATTCGCTCGCAGCAAAAAGTGGCCGTATACCGCTCTCATCGTCGTAATCGCCTGCATCGCGTGGTCCGCAATTTTTGTGCGGTGGACCTCGATGCCCGGGCCGGCATCGGCATTCTATCGCTTGCTGATTCCGGCGATTGTGCTGCTCCCGACTTGGCTGCTCCCCGGACGACGCCAGAAACTCAGCCTGCGCAGCTACGCGATCATCGCCATCGGTGGATTTTTCTTTGCGCTCGATCTCGCGTTTTATAACACTTCCATCCTTCAGACAAACGCGGCGAACGCCACGCTGCTCGGCAACAACACTCCGATTGTCGTTGGACTTTTGACATGGCTGGTTTTTCGTCGACGGCCGAACGCTTCGTTCTGGATTGGTCTGGCACTGGCCGTTGCCGGATCGCTGGTGATCATGGGCGCTGACCTCGCAAGACACGCAAAGTTTGGACTGGGAGACGCGATGGCGCTTGCCGCGGCGGCGTGCTTCGCTGTCTATCTTCTCGCAACCGAACAGGTTCGCGCACACACAAGTACGCTGGAATTTCTGCGCATCGCAATTCTTTCCAGCACAATTTTCATGTTTGCGTTCACGCTGATTTTGCGCGTGCCTCTGGGCATCCCTGACCGCCGGACCTTTCTGGCACTGTTGGGGCTTGGTTTGGTTTCCCAACTCGGAGGATACTTGGCGCTGACCTACGCACTTGGGCATCTTCCCGCGACGGTCACGTCGGTGAGCCTGTTGTCGCAAGGACCGCTCACTGCGGTGCTGGCTGCGCTGTTGCTCGGCGAACCACTGAGTGTTTATCAGATCGCAGGCGGTGCACTCGTTTTGTTAGGTGTTGGCCTGGCGAATCGGCTCGGCCGCCCGGAAGAAGAGGCAAACGCCGGATTCGGTGAGTGCGAGAGCCCTGAGACCGCTTCGTGAGACGATCGCTACATTTTGGCGTCTAACGTGATGACCCTCTTCGCAGCTGAGGCACGATGAGTGATTCTCTCCAAACCGGAAAGTTCTACGGCAAGACGCAACGCCGGTTCGAGCTGGGCGGTGTCGTCTTAACCGAAGTTTCGCATGCCTGCGGCCGAAAACTTCCATGCCACACGCATGAGTCGGCTTATTTCGGTTTGCTGCTCGCGGGTAGCTATGCCGAAAAATGCGCGCAGCGGGCTGCGGAGTATGATCCGTTCACTATGGGATTTCATCCGCCTTCGCTCACGCATTCAGACGAGGTGGGAAGCTGCGGCTCGCGCATGTTTTGCGTGGAGTTACGCGATGCTTACCTCTTGCGGACCCGGCCCTTTTTGACCGCTCCGCAGTTCGTGCCCGATCTCTGCGCATCAGACGTTACGTGGCTCGGGCTGCGGCTTTACCGTTCGTTTGCCAGCGAAACGCTCAGCGCGCTGGAACTGGAAGAGCTGTGCGGCGACATGCTGGAGCGCGTCAGCGGATCGAAGCTGAGCGAAGAAACGGCGCGGCCTGCTTGGCTCAATCACGCTTTAGAATTGCTCCACGAATCCTTCCGGGAGTCGTTGACGCTCGAAGAAATCGCCGCGGGTGTTGGCGTGCATCCGATTCACCTCTCGCGCGTTTTTCGAAAACACTATGGCTGCACCATGGCGGAATTCATGAACCGCCTGCGCGTGCAATATGCATGCCGGGCCCTGGCGTCGGGCTGGGCAGATCTCGCAATTGTTGCAAGCGAGGCCGGCTTTGCGGATCAGAGCCACTTGGGTCGCATTTTCAAATCCTGCACCGGACAAACCCCGGGAAAATTCCGCAGCTTTTTCCATTCGCAACTTGCTGTGCCCTGAATCGTGAATTGCGATGTTTGTTTTGTTCTATACGCCCGCTTAGAAGCAAGTCACACTTGCGCTCGCTGAGTGGCAAGCAATCAGCTGCCGGAGGAACGCCTATGCCGAGATCGATTTACTTCGCCGTGCTATTCGCTGCGTTAGCAGTGATTGCGATTGAGAAGTCGCCACGGGTAGCAGCTTCCAGTTCGCCGAAGCCGCTGGGCAGTCCTGAATTCACGGCCGACGGGAAATTGGTTCGGCCGGGGGGGTACCGCAAATGGGTTTTTCTTTCGTCAGGCTATGGAATGAGCTATTCGCAGAGTGCATCGGCCGACCAGGAGCACCTGATGTTTACGAACGTGTTTGTGCCGCCAGCGGACTATGACTACTTCCTCGAGCACGGAACGTGGCCGGAAAAAACCATGTTCGTGCTGGAACTTTACGGTTCGCAGTCCAAGGGTTCCATCAACCAGCACGGGCACTTTCAGACCGAGTTCATGGGCCTGGATGTGGAAGTGAAAGACGCGTCACGCTTTGCGGACAAATGGGCCTACTTCGGGTTTGACGCGACGGAAAAGTCGGCCGCCGCGGCTTCTCCAGGAAAGAACGATTGCTGGAAATGCCATGATCAGAATGCCGCGGTTGAACATTCCTTCGTGCAGTTCTATCCGGCGCTGCTAAGCATTGCAAAAGCGAAAAAGACAATCAAGGATGGCATGAAACTGCCGTAAACGAACGGGGGAAAAGCGATTTACAATTTGCCGGCAGGCGAAGCATCCGGCGCAAGCGCCATAATTTCCACGTTGTTGCCGTTGGGATCTTTCACGTAAACAGAAGCTGTTCCGTCGCGGTGAATACTGGGCTCACCAAACAGAGCAGGGTCGCCAAGAATCGCAACGTGCGGCGGATGCTGTTCCGCCAATACAAACGCCAGCCGTACGTTCTCAAATTCAAGCATGGCCCAGGTGGCGTCCTGATATTCCACCTTGCAGTGGAAACGTTCGGTGTACCACGCGACCGTTTCCTTGACATCTTTTACGCGGAGCGCCGCGTGATGCAGAGTGTGCAAATTCGCTTCTTTGCTCATGGAAGCTGAGCCTCCCTTATTGCCGTTCAAACCCCGCAAATTGGTCGTCGCGTGTGAAGTTGCTAACCAATCCATTTTATCTCTTTCCTATCCAGTTGCCATCTGCATCGCTGGGCAAGGAGCGAAATGTTGCTGTCGAATCGCAGCTTCGACATCGCGAGTTTGATAACGTTCTGCAACATCGTGAAATAACGCGGGGCTGATTCGCTATTGCAAGTAAAATAAGACCTCACCGCTGCAGCTTTCACGTTCCCGGGAGGCCCAATGACGCGCACCCTGCGCAAACTCTGCTTCTTGTTTCTTATTCTCCTGCTTCCTCTAATGGCGGCAGCGCAGGAAAAGGCCGACGCTTCCGCGAGTGCGGGCCAGCAGGCGAAGCGGCCACGGCCGAAAATTGGAATCGCGCTCGAAGGCGGCGGCGCGCTCGGTCTTGCGCACATCGGAGTGCTGGAGTGGTTTGAGGAGCATCGCATTCCCGTCGATTACATTGCCGGCACCAGCATGGGCGGG
>QHYO01000695.1 GCA_003224135.1 Acidobacteriota bacterium
CCACGGCCTGCTTCGCCCTGAAGCCACACAGGCGCTGCAAGGTTCCGACTTGATCATCCATGCAGGCGACGTCGGCAACCCGGGCATTATCGCTCGACTCAAAACCATCGCTCCGCTATTCGTAGTCCGCGGTAACATCGACAGCGGCGCGTGGGCCAACGATCTTCCCGCGAATGAAGTCGTTCAATTTGGTCATTCCTCGATTTATGTAATTCACGACCTGCACGATCTGACTCGCGATCCTGAAGCTGCAGGTTTCAGCGCGGTAATCACTGGGCATACGCACCGCGCTCACGAATATCGCAAAGGGAAGGTCCTATTTCTGAATCCGGGGAGCGCAGGCCCGAAACGATTCGACTTGCCTATCACACTTGCTCGAATGCACATAGAAAAAGAACCGTGGAGCGTAGAGTTCGTTCGACTCACAGCACCTTAAGCAATTTCGTCCTTATGTTAATTTTATAGTTATATATTTATCTACATATCATGACCTCAACGAAAGAGGCGCTAAGAATCACTGAGATTCTTGTTCGTACGAGCTTAGGGACAGCGAGGGGAGGGGCTTGGCAAACGCTGGCTTCGCTACTGAGGGAATTGCTTGATGCTTGTTACTTTGTCACCCGTAAATCTCACGAACACGGTCCGGTCTGGAGGCGTTCCGTAAATCCAATCTTCAATTTCGTTTCCTTCGGAGTCGCGCTCACGGACCTTGTGTGCCGGTTTCCCGATCGCCGCCACCACCATCTCGCGATCCATACCTACCCTCGCAGTGCGTTCTTGTATCGCCTGCTTGATGTCGGTAGGTAACGTGTCAAACCACTGAACGGAGGCCGAACGCTGCTTCGCAAAATCCAGAAACGGTGAAAGCAGTTGCTTCAAATCTTCAGGCGACAAATCGGGAATCGACTTGTTGAACTCCAGAAATAGCGTGCTTCCGGCACCAGGTTGCAAGCCTGGCGGTCCAACCTCCTGCGCTTCCGTCGTCGAACGCATGGTCGGTACTCCGCCGCCCATGCCAATCTGAACATGATCCAAAAAGCGCCGCTTGCCTCTGCCGCCGCCATTCACATCCACAACAATCGTGTGCTCGCGAAATTCCAGCTTCGTAATCTGCACCTGTTCCCCTGCGTGGACCGCTGCACCGTGCGTTGCTACCGCCCTTTGCAGCAGCTCCTGATTGACCGGCTTCTCCACGTAAAGAAGAAAGCCTTCTTTTCCGGCTGGCAAAGATTTTGCCGCCTTGGCAAATTCGCCCGAAACGTACCTTATCAGCTCCAACTTTGAGCTTTCCTGTAGGCTCGCCTTCTTTGCACCGTGTTGCGTGGGTGTTTGGCCCTGAGACTCACTATCCATCGTTGAGGAAAACAGCGGTAACTCTTCATTGTAAAAGCTAGGAGTCGGCGCAGGGTCGCCCGTACGGAGGTTCATCGCCCGCGGAATATCCGCGTCGGCCACCAGCAGGATGCTCAGTAATACGGCAAAGGAGTTCATGGTACCCAAACGGCCTCAGGGCCGGCCACAGTCATATTCTACGACGCCTCAATCGGATTGAATAGATGCCCGACGGCTTGAAACCGTGCCGCTCCAGGACTCAAGAGACGGTTACTTGCACGCCAGACCGGTCGATCCGCATCGGCAGAATCTGACCGCCTGCGTCCGCGACTGCCTTCTCGACGGCCCCGCGCGACCCCGGCTCGATCAACATGACCACGCAGCCGCCTCCGCCCGCGCCGCACACTTTTCCAGAGAGCGCTCCTTTTTTTCTCGCGCCCTCGATAATGCGGTCAATGGTCTTCGTAGAAATCGTCGGCAGGTTTTTCTTGCGGAAGCCCCACTCCTCGCGCATCAGACGGCCCGTTTCCTTCCAATCCGCCTTTTCCAGCGACACGCGCATCGCCTGCGCGATCTCGGCAATCTGCTCCAGGTTTGCTTGCACCTTCCGTTTTCCATCGATGTGCGCTTTGAAAACTTCCCAATTGTTGATTCCGGATTGCCGCGGCTTTCCCGTGTAACACAACACAAGCCGCTGCTCCAGCTCGCTTACGTCAAGCCGCAGCTCCACCCTGCGCTCTCCGCCCGGAGGCAGCTCGATCGCCGCCGCGCCGCCGAATGCAGGTGGATAATGATCTTGCGTGCCGGTCGGAACGCGAATCACGATTCCTTCCGCATCGCGGCTGATATGAATCCAGTCCACTTTGCTCTTCCCTGCCGAGGTAAATCTGTCCAGCGCCGCGCAGATCGCCACGGCCATCGCGCTGGAGCCCCCGATGCCGGCACCTGCAGGAGCTTCTGAATCCGTCGTCAACGTGAAACCATTCTCCGGTGCAAAAAATTTTGCGATTTCCGCCAGCAACGGCAAGTTATATCGCCTCGCCTTCACCATCGCCGCGAAAGAGGTAAAGCTCTCTTCGCGCTGCGTATCGCGGGAAATCAATTGGATCTTCTCGTCGCCTACCTCTTGCGTTTCAATCACGCAGGAGGCATAGCGTGTTATCGCCGCGTTAATCGTCACCGCTCCGGGATGAAACAGATACAGTGGCCAGATATCCAGCGTGCCGCCTGCCAGATCCACGCGCGTGGGTGCCTTGGATTCAATCCGCAACGTCGTTCCTCGCTGTACTTGATGGTAGATGAATGGAGCGATGCCAGAATAACGCGGAGATCACGCCAGATGGTCGCTAATTCAGCGGGCAGTGTTCCGGTTCTAAACAAACCGGCACTCACCGGAGGTTACGAAGCCCGCTATTCCTTTTCAGAGTTCACCGCGCGCGGACGGAACATCAGGTGCTGACGCACTTCGTGCTTCACTTGCGCCGGATTCGGCTCAAAACAGCGCCGGCAGCGCGCTTCGTACGCGCCACCCGCGCCCACGACAATCAGTTCGTCGCTTTCCACCAGGCGTTGCGTATGCACTGCCGGGTTGCCGCAGCGCACGCAAATTGCCAACAGCTTTGTAATCTCTTCCGCGATGGCCAGCAGCCGCGGCATCGGCTCGAAGGGCCGCCCGCGGTAGTCCGTATCCAGCCCGGCCACAATCACGCGCTTGCCCAGATTCGCCAGCTTCGTGCAAACATCCAAAACTTCCTCGCCCAAAAATTGTGCTTCGTCAATTCCCACCACTTCTGTTCGAGGCTGAATCTTTTCCAGGATTTCCGACGCCTTCGTAACCGTGTCCGATGTAATTCCTAATCCCGAATGCGAAACGATTTCGTTCGCCGCATACCGCGCGTCAATCGCCGGCTTGAAGATCTGCACACGCTGCCGCGCAATCTCGGCACGCCTCAGGCGGCGAATCAACTCCTCGCTTTTCCCCGAAAACATCGGCCCGACCACAACTTCGATCCAGCCCATATTCCCTTTGACGATATCCACACTCGCTCCTTCCTCATTGTCTATCCAGCGACCACGGTTCTACGATACATCGGCCGATTAAAAAACGGTGCGAATGCGGCGATCAATGCGACGCGAAATGCTTCCTGCCGCGTAATTTTGTTCCCGCTCAGTACGCCCCACGCGCCTTGCGCATCGCGAATCCCCGCTTCTCCCGCGAATTGATCGATTGCGATCGATAATTCCTTGCCGCGCACGAAAACTTCTTCCGCAAGCGCCTCGGGTAACTCTACCGCGGCCGATCTTCCAAAATGCCCGCGCGTCCCATCACTCACATACGCCCAGCTTTCCAGAAACACACGCCGCTCGCCATCCCCTATTACAGCGATCCCGCCCTCGAGCCCAACAAAATAATTCCAGGGCTTCGCTTCTCGCTTCGCAACTTGTTGAAGCCATTCGGCCCTCTGCCGCGCCCCGCGCATGGACTCCTCGCAGCTCAGCGGCGTGTGATTCACTCCGCTTTCAACTTCCACGCCCACAATCTC
>QHYO01000692.1 GCA_003224135.1 Acidobacteriota bacterium
TGCGATGCAGCTCGATCCGAAAATGCCGGAAGCGGCGCTTAATCTGGGGATTTTGTTGCTCAACGATGAACCCGCCGCGTCAATCGCTCCGCTGCAGCGAGCAGTGGAATTGTTGCCGACGCAAAGCCGGCCGAGAACGCTGCTGGGGCTGGCGTACGAAAAATTGACCGATCATAAAAATGCAGCGAATGCCTACGAAGGCGCCCTTGCGCTCGATCCGAAAGATACGGAGACGAGCCTGCATCTCGCGCAATTGTATTTTCGTGAGGGCCGAGCTCAGGAAGCCGAAGCGAAGTTTCGCGTGGTGCTTGCGACGGAACCGGAATCGCGTGCGGCGCTTGCAGGTCTTGGAGAGAGCCTGGAAGCACAGAAAAAGTCCGAAGCGGCTGAGGCCTACCGGAATTATTTGAATGTGCAGCCGAACGACGGCGCAGTGCGCGAACGCCTTGTGCGTCTGCTGCTTGCGAATGAGAAGTACGACGAAGCGCTGGCCGAGATGGAAAAATCGGAAGCGGGCGGCGCGCCATCTGTCGAATCGCTCAAGCTGCGCGCGGATATCCTGATCGGCGAAAAGAAATGGGCCGACGCGATTGCGGCGCTCAAACAGGCTGTGACACTCGCACCGAATGATGCGCGGCTGCGAGGTGGCTTAGGGCGCACGTATTTGCAGCAACGAGATTTTGCGAACGCAGAGAAGGAATTGAAAACCGCGATTCAGCTGGACGCGAAGAATCTGACTTACTGGAAGGATTTGGCATCCACCACGTATCTGGCTGGCGAGTATTCAACGACACTGGCATTGCTGGACCGTGTGGCGCAACAGGAGCCGCCGACCGCGGGTGAGTTGTTTGTGCGCGCGCTCTGCTACGATAAACTGCAACAAACCAAAGCGGCTCTGGACGCTTACGAAAAGTTCTTGGGAGCGGATCAGAACAGAAACCCGGACCAGGTATGGCAGGCTCAGCAACGCATCATTGTTCTAAAAAAGACGCTCGAAAAAAGAAAGTAAGTCCCTCGCTGCTAGTGGCTATGCGTTGTGCGGCTGTGCTGTTTGCGGCGGCGCTACTTTGCGCGGGTACGGAAGGCTCCATGGAGGATCTGGAGCAGCTTCAGCAACGCTTCGATCACGAGACCGACGGGGTGAGAAAAGCGAAGGCGCTGCAAAAGTTGGGCGACGCGCAATTCAATAAGGAAAGAGAAGCGTCAAATGCAAACGATTACTTGACCGTCGGCCTGGTGATGGAGAAATACAGGGATAACGTGCGGGCGGCGGTTGAGGCCTTGAAAAAAACACACCCGGACGCGGAAAAGCATTCTTCGGGATACAAGCAATTGGAGATTCATGTCGGGAAGGGAATCCGCGAGATTCGGGACGTGATCATTGCGATGCCGGAGCAATACCGCCCGCCGATGCAACTTGTCGAACAGGATCTAAAGGACATGGATCTGGAGTTGCTACGTTTGTTGTTTCCACGACGGCCAGGCGAACAACCGAGGGTGCAGCCCGGCGCATCCACCCCCAAGCAGCCGGAATCGACGGAGAAGCAGCCATGAGGATGTGGAGCAAAAGATTGTTGACGATTTGCTTTGTGGCGGCCATGGCTGCGGGTGCGGTGGCGCAGACTCCGCAAAAGGACTACCTGTCGGCCCTTGAGGCGGACAAGATCCGCGACGCGGAAACGACCAACGAACGGATCAAATTGTTTGTGCAGTTTGCGGACGACCGGCTGAAGAAATTTCAGTATGAGCTGGAGCATCCTTCTACGACGAATCACGAGCAGCAGTTGAACTATTTGATGAATGCGTATATCGGATGTGTGGACGATGCGGCCGACCTGATCCAACTGGGAATCGAAAAACAGGAAAATATCAGGCGTGGTGTGGACTTGATGGCGGCGAAGACGAAGGAATATCTGGAAGCGTTGAAAAAGATTCAGACAGAAGCCAAAGAGATTGAAATCTACAAAGAGAATCTTGACGATGCGATTGAAGGCACGCAGGATGCAATGAACGACGCCGAAAAGGCAAAGAAGAACGTTGCGCCTCCGCCGGTGAGAAGGAAGAGTTGAGAATGATTGTTTCGCAAGTATCAGTGGCGAAGGATAGGGACAAACCAGGTCGAACGCAAGTCGGGCTGAACCGCGACGGGGAGACGAAACGAGCAGCATGAAACGACAAGTTACGCCAGTGCCGGGCGGTGCGGCACTGTGCCAGCGAATGTACACAAGAATTGGTTGCGCGGGGCCGCCGCCTGCCTTTCGCGTGGAGTTTTATCCGTATGCAAGCCTGGTGCTTACGATTCGGCGGCGTGATGAGCAAATGATCGTGCGATTTTCCGATTTGCTGCAGCGCGCGCCGCTGCCGGTGCTGGAAGGGGCCGCGGCGTTATTGCTCGCGAAAATTTACAGGAGGCGCACGCGGCGGGCGCTGGTTGCGCCGTATCACGCATACGCGAAATCGCACAAAACGCGAGAGCGGATTCAGGAAATGCGGCGGGGCCGCGTGCGCCCTGTGGCGTTACACGCAGTGGGGCAGCAATTTGACTTGAATGGAATGTTTGACGAATTGAATGCACGATTTTTTGCCGGAGTGTTGCAGAAGCCGCACCTTGGATGGAGCATGCGCGGGTGGCGGCGGCAGTTCGGATCGTTCGATCCGGGGCCGAATCAGATTTTGCTGAATCGCAGGATGGACCGGCCGGAAGTCCCGCAGTACGTCGTGGAGTATGTTTTGTATCACGAGATGCTGCACGTGAAGCACCCGACGCGAAAGTCAGGGTGCAGTCTGCTGTCGCACTCACCGGAATTTCGCGCGGAGGAGAAATTGTTTCCGGAATTCGAGAGGGCGCGGAAGGCCTTGGACGTGCTGGCGCGGAGGAAATCAGTATTAAATTTGAAGTTGTCCGGAAACTAGCTAGTGGATTTCGTTTTTGATTTTGATACTTCGGAGCGGAGCTTTTCGATTTTCTTTTCGATTTTATCTTTGTCTTCCGCGCGCGGGTAGAGTTCGAGATAGCGTGTGTAGGACTTGAGGGCATCGCGCTTCAGGCCCTTTTTTTCCTGGGCTTCGCCGAGAAAGCGGAACGGTATCGCGTAGCCAGGCTTAGCCAGTGCCGCATCCTGAAAGCGGTCAATCGCGGCGTCCACATCGCCTTTTTTCATGTAGTACTGGCCGACTTCGAGATCTTTTTCCGCTCGCAAAGGATCCCACATTGGCTGGTCGGGAGCGTTTTGCGTAGCGGTATCGGTATTGGGCTTTGGCTTGGGATTGTCTTTTGAGGACGAAGACTGCGCGCCAAGGATGGCAGGCGCAAAGCAGGCAAACGCGGCGAGCGATACAGCAAGAAAGATTGAACGGCGATTAGGCATGGTGCGGTTCACGATAGTCCGATTCAGTCTAGTATGATGGAAGTTGCCCGGAGAAAAAAGGAATTGCCGGGTGCGATCTCCTGATGGAACCCAAAGAAAAAGCGGCGCTGTTACCGGAGAAACCCGGGGTGTACCTGTTCCGCGACGCCGGCGGCCGCGTGATTTACGTGGGCAAAGCGCGGCTGCTGCGCAATCGTGTGCGCTCCTATTTTCTGGAGTCGCGATGGATCGATGCCAAGACCGGATCGCTGGCGCGGGAAATTGCGGAACTCGAAACGATCGTGGTGGACAACGAGCGCGAGGCGCTGGCACTTGAGCACAACCTAATCAAGCAGCACCTGCCGAAATTCAATGTGGTGCTGCGCGACGACAAAACTTATCCGTACATCAAGTTCACCGCCGCGGAGAAATATCCCCGAGTGTATTTTACGCGGAGAATCCGGAAGGACGGTTCGCTGTATTTTGGGCCATATTTCCCCGCGGGCCTGGCGAGGCGGATTCTGCATTTTGTTCACAAAAGATTTCTG
>QHYO01000109.1 GCA_003224135.1 Acidobacteriota bacterium
TTCTGCAGAGGATGCCAGCGCGCCGCGAAGGACGGGTTCGTCGATGAGATTGACGCCGAAGCGAAATGCGTGGCGGCCGGATGAGTGAAAGACGTCATAACGGAATTGATATTTCTGCTGATCGCGGACCACTGGAAAAGCGGAAATTTCTGTGGCGAATTGATTGTCGCCGAACGTTTCGAAGCCGGAAATGGTGTGAAAATTCGCGCTGAAGGGAAAAGCTAAAGCAAGGCCGAGATCGGAATTTCGCGCTTTCGCGTGATGAAAATTGCTGGCTTCAAGAGTGAGCGCGCCCTGCCAGTTCGGCGAAATGCGGAATTGCTGGCCGAGGAGAATGTTGTAGTAGTTCGACGTGGTAGTGGAACCGGTGGAAGGGAGCGCAGCCTGCTGGACGAGATCGTTCTGCGTGTGATTGCGATCGAGCGAAGCGCGGAGAAACCATTGTGAGTTCACAGACTGCGCCCAATCGAGACGCGCGGTGAAAAGCGTGTCGCGAAAAGGGACGGGGACATTGGGGGGAACGGAAATGGAAGAGACGCCGGGTATCAGACCGTCGGAGGCCAGTTGAGCGAGCGCATTGAATTGGGATTGCGAGTTGGCGCTGTAGGCGACGCTGGCGTTTTCGTCGACGTATTCGTAGCAAGTGAAAAACCAAAGTTTGTCGCGGCGTAGGGGACCGCCGAAAGTGGCGACGCCATTCTGCCGGGAGAAGGGCTGCTTGGGATCAGGCTCCGGATTATCGAGCGGGTTGCGGGCGTTCAAATTTTTCCCGCGATAGTAATAGGATGCGCTGCCGTGCCAGTCATTCGAGCCGTGGCGCGTGGAAAGAATGATGCTGCCGCCATTGCTGCGCGAAGTTTCGGCGCCGAATTGTGCGGAGCGGACGACGAACTCCTGCAGGGCCTCCGGAGAATAATTCTGCAGGAAGCCACCGATAAAATCGTCGTTGTTGTCGCCGCCGTCCACAGAAAAATCGACGTTGAGTCCGGAGCTACCTGCAAAAGAGACGGCGGTGATGCGCGCCTTTGTGGGATCGGAAGGTTCGACGGGCGCGGTAAACGGCGCCATCAGAGAAATATTGGCGAAGCTGCGGGCGGAGAGTGGAATTTCGTCGATGTCGTCGGCGGTGATGACGGTTTGCACGGCGCTGCTGGCAGTATCGAGCGGATGGCTGGCGAGCGAAGGGCCGCGATCGCGGACTTCGACGGACTGACGCAGCGATTCGGGAGCGAGGATAAAGCGAATCGAGGGATGCGCGCTGATGGAGATGGCGACTCGTTGCGTTTGCGCGGCGAAACCTTTTGCGGTGACTTCAAGAGAGTAGGTGCTGGGCGACAGCGCTGGGAAATGGACTTCTCCCCGAGAGTCACTGGCTTGCGAAAGACGCGTGGCGGAATTTTCGTCGGCGAGTGTGATTTGCGCGGCGGGGATGGCGCCTCCGGAAGAATCCTGAACTTCGACGAGGAGAGAACCGCGAAGTTCCTGCGCGGAAATGACAGAAGGAGCGGCGTATAGCGCAGTAAGAGCGACAAGAATTACGATGACCTGTCGAGGCACTCTGGGCATGCATCCGTCTCCTGAAGCGAATGCCAACACACGATTGTATGAGTAGACGCACAGAATCCCACAACGGTTTCTGCCGAATGCTATTGCAAGAAGGAGGGCCTTGTAATGAAAACTAGGGCTGCAACAGGTGCGCGTCAAACCAGGCGACCGTGCGGCGAATGCGGTCGCGTTGGTGCTCGGGTTTGGCGAAGTGATGGCCTTCGTGTTCGTAAACGACCAGTTGCGTTTCAACGCCGAGCGTCTTCAGCGCGTGCCAGAATTCGTAGGACTGCGGCGTGGGACACTCGCCATCGCTGTCGCCAACGATGACAAGTGTGGGCGTCTTGGCTTTTTTGATGAAGGTGATGGGAGAGCTTTTGGCGTAAACGTCGGGATCGTCGTAAACGGATTTGCCGAAAAATGGAACCATCCACTGATCGATTTTGTTTTCGCCGTAGTAGCTCTGATAATTTGCGATGCCCGCCCCGGCCATGGCAGCTTTGAAGCGGTTGGTCTGCGTAACGGCCCACATGGTCATGTAGCCGCCGTAACTCCAGCCAGTGATGCCGAGACGATTGGAATCGATGGGTGCGGTTTTGAGCGCTTCATCGACGCCGGTCAGGACAAAATATCCGGACGCAGCGAGCGCGAGAGCGAAATCGCCGCTGCCGGGCCAAGCGGAAAGCACTGCAGCACTCGGGCCACCGTGAACTTCGACGACCATCGGATATTTTTTCGATGAATCGAAATTCGCAGGATAGATGAGCCAGCCCTGAACGTCATACGAATCGGATTTCCAACGGATGCTTTTTGCCTGACCCCAGGCGGGGGTGACGCCCTTGTTGCGCTGCGTAATTTGTTTCCAATTCCCGATGGGCCCGGCCCAAATTTCCGGTGCCGCGGAAAATGAGCGACGAACAGCTGCGGAAATTTTGCCGTCATCCGAAACGGAGACAGCAGGCCCCCAAGTCCCGGTGGAGACGAGATCCTCGGCGCGATACAGCGAATCAATTTTTGAGGTGGAGGGATCGAGCGAGATAACCGAGGAATCGCCCTGCGTGTATTCGCCGGCGATAATTTTTCCGTCCTTCGTCCAAGTGAGCCAGCTTATGGAGGCTTTGCGCTCCGGAGTGAGATTTTGCGGCTTTTCGCCCGTGGCAGGCATCAGAAAAATGTCGCCGCCGATAGAGCCAAAGTCGCTCATCAAGCCTTCAATGAATGCGATGGATTTTCCGTCCGGCGACCACGCCGGAAAATTAATCTGGAGCTCAGGTTTGTAGATGGACTTCATCAGGCCGGATGTGGCGTCGAGGATGGAAAGGTCGGCGATCCACCAATTGTTGTCGCCATTACCGAGCGCGGAGGTGACGACAAGGTGGAGATCGTCCGGCGCCCAGTCATATTCGTAGATATAGGTGTCGGCGGGAGAGACCTGGCGAAGCTTGCCGGTGGCGATATCGATGAGAGCGAGGCGCTGTTCGAAAAAGGCGTCCTTGATTTCGCCGGTTTCGGGAGTTTCGGCGACGAGCGGTCCGGCGGCGCGCGTGGCATTTTCCGTAAAGAGAACGGCGATGGTTTTGCCGTCAGGAGAAAATTTTGGCGAGGCCAGAAAGCCTTTCACATTGGTCAGGCGCTTGGCGGGCTGGCCGGGTGCGGATTGCAGATACAACTGCAATTGGCCGGGTTTGGCGGCGTCGGAGAGGAAGGCGAAGCCGCGGCTGTCCGGGGACCAGGTGATGTCGCTTTCTGCGCGAGGAGTTCCTGAAGACGCGGTGATTTTCCGCGCGGGACCTTTGCCGTCGCTCGTGGTGGTGAAGATTAGAGAGTTGCCGGATTCCGCGCCGTTCTTGTCGCGAAGTTCTTCGACCCAGGCGACTTTTTTGCCGTCGGGCGAGACCACAGCTTGAGTGAAGCCGCTGGCCGCGGCGAGAGAATGGATGGCTTGTTCAATCGCGGGAGAGACTTTCTCTTTCTCAACGTCGTGGAGACGCTTTTCGACAGCCTGCCTGGAAGTTTTCGTTTCTTGTGAAAGGGCAGACGTCGCAGCCAGAAATCCTGCCAGAAGAAGAAGGGGAAATGCGCGACGCTTCATTAACTGTCTCCTAAGTCGGAAGAAGGGCGTCCGTACGATAGTGCGGGGAGCGGGTCAGGCGCAAGCGAGAGGGGCACGGTGCAGTCACGCAAACACCGTGCAAATTGCTGGAGCAGCTCGAATCCCGCTAGGACAAAATCAGGGAGGTATTGTTGGCGGAGCTGGAAACGCATAGAATCCGCGCAACGAAATAGCGTGCAAAGCCTGTGGAGGAAAACCTATGCCCGATCGCCGCGGATTTCTATCTTCCCTCCGTGTGGTGGCCGCAACTGCTGCTCTGCCAATCACAAAAATCTATGACGACCTGGCTCATCAGTCGCTGGTGCCGATGCCGGATGCGGCGCTCTATGACAAAGATGAGGAAGCGTACTGGACGGCGATACGCAAACAATTTTTAATTCCGGAAGACGAAGTGTATCTGAACAACGGCACAGTGGGCTCTTCACCGATGCCGGTGTTGAAGGCAATCATCGATTGCTATCAAGATGCGGAACGATTGGCACAGAACGATCCGGAAGATTATCCGATTTGGGGTTACGCGGCGTGGAACCAGTTTCGCGATCCCCTGGCGGCGTTTGTGGGATGCAAGCGCGATGAACTTGCGTTGGTGCGAAACGCGACAGAAGCAAACAGCTACATTGCGAACGGCGTG
>QHYO01000703.1 GCA_003224135.1 Acidobacteriota bacterium
CGCAGACATCTTGCGGCGAATCTTTGGCAGTTGCACCGCTACGCCGAAGCGAAACAGAACTTGAAAATTATTTTGAAGGCCGATCCCGCTGACTCCCAGGCGAAGTTGTTGCTGGGGATGGTTTCAGAAAAGAGTGGTGATCACGCCACTGCAGTGACGATGCTCGAATCTGTGCCGGATTTGGTCAGAAGACAACCGGAAGCCGTGGTTGCGCTTGCCAAATCGTACTATCGCACCGGAGAGCGCATCAAGGCGGCAGACTCTTTGAGCGCACTGGCGAATGGTCCACTGAAGGCTCAAGGCGCGTTGCTAGGAGCGCAAGTTGCATGCGACATGCAAGACTATGAGACAGCCGAAACGTTGCTGAGTGCTATTCCCGCAGAATTCTCAGATGGAACCGCAGCGCGCTACCTCCTGGCTGTAGTGGAATTTCATACCAAGCGATACCAACAAAGTGAACAGATTCTTCAGCGGCTGATCAGCGCGGGCCAGAAAAATGGGGAAATTCTCCGGCTGCTTGGCTGGTGCTACCACAAGACGAATCGTGATGGAGACGCGATTCGCACTTTTCGCGAAGCGGTGGAGCTCAACCCAACGGATGAAAGGAATTTCCTGGATCTGGGAGGGTTACTGCTAGAGCAGAGAAAATTCGCAGCGGCGTTGGAATTGGCGAATCGATCCGTGAATGCGTTTCCGGCTTCTGCCGATGCTCTGGTGTTGTTAGGCTCGATTGAACTTGCTACCGAACGTTTCACGGATGCGCTCATGACCTATTCTCGTTCATTGTCACTTGATCCGAGTAATGCCGAAGGGATCCTCGGACTTGCCAGAGCACAAGCCGGCGCGGGAATGGGAGACCATGCGAGGAGGACTCTCGATGAGGCGATCCGGCGTTTCCCTGGGAGGGCTCCTTTCGAAGTCGAACTGGCCCTTTTGCTGTTGAAAGAGAACGAAAATGGGGATTCCAATTCACAAGCACGTACCGAAGAGCTGTTGCAGGCAGCAGCAAAACATGACCCGACGCTTGCCGAGGCGCAGTTCCAACTGGGAGAACTCGCACTGCGCCGAGGACAGACGGCTCTGGCAATCGTGCATCTGGAAAACGCCGTAAGAATTTCTCCCGAGAGTGCTCGGGCACACTTTGCTCTCGCTCGCGGCTATCGCAGGGCCGGCCGCGCTGAAGAGGCAGAGAAAGAAACAGTGTTGTTTGAAAAATTCAAGAAAGGGGACACTCCGGGTGCAACGTCCTCGCCGCCGAATGTCCCGCCCAATGAGTGAGCATCGTTCCACGGATGGCCGTCGCAGTGTGGTGAGGGCCATAGTCCGCTGTTTTCTCGCAACCGTTCTGTCGGGTAGTTGCTTCGACCCCCTTTGCGATTCGGAAGCCCAACGTGTCACCCCGGAAGCCCAGCAAATCTTTATGGACGCGACTGAGCAAGCCGGAATCACGTGGAGACAATTCGCCGGCGAATCGCCGGACCGATTCCTGATCGAAACAATGGGTGGGGGCGCTGCGTTCCTCGATTTAGATGGTGATGGTCTGCTGGATATCTTTTGCGTGAATGGAGGCGAAACGCCGCGCGGCAAGAGCAGTTCACCGGTTCGAAATGCGTTGTACCGAAATCTTGGGAATGGGAAATTCGAAGACCTGGCTGCGAAAGCCGGGGTCGATCGTATCGGTTTCTATGGGATGGGCGTGGCCGTGGCGGACTTTGACAATGACGGTTTCCCCGATCTCTACGTTACCGGGTTCCCCTTTAGCGCATTGTTTCACAACAATCGCGATGGAACCTTCACGGACGTAACCGAGCAAGCTGGCGTAAGAAACGCGGAACGCTGGGCGGCAAGCGCAGCCTGGTTCGATTTCGACCGGGATGGCCTTCTGGACCTGGTGGTTACAAACTACGCGCAATTTTCGTTTGCCGATGAGAAAAAGTGTGAAATCGGTGGTGTGCGGGCGTATTGTGCGCAAACTTCCTATATTGGAATGCCACTGACACTTTTTCACAATGAAGGAAACGGGCGCTTTGCAGACGTCAGCGCACACTCCGGAATGGCCAAACTTGTAGGACGCGCGTTGGGTGTTGTAGCGGTCGATGTGAACGAGGACGGATGGACGGACCTGTTTGTGGCACGCGACGCTTCAGCCAACCTGCTCTTGATCAACCAAAAGGACGGGACGTTCCAAGACGTAGGGTCCGAAGCAGAGGTCGCTTATGATGCAGCGGGCGTGGCAAAGGCCGGTATGGGTGTTGATGCCGGCGATGTGAACGAAGATGGCAGGCCGGACTTCGTTGTCACCAATTTTAACGACCAATACCATTCCTTGCTCGTAGGAGCAGGTTCCGGGCCCTACAACGATCAGACAGTGGCCTCAGGATTGGCGCGGCTCACCAAGAAATTTGTCGGCTGGGGAGCGCACTTCATTGACTTTGACAACGACGGAAATCTCGACCTACTGATCGTAAATGGCCATATCAACCCAGCCATAGAGTCGACGCGCATGAACGTAAAATACAAAGAGCCCCCCCTGCTGCTTAGAAACGACGGAAATACCGCGTTCCGGGATATGCGCGAACGGGCCGGCAAGGTATTTCGGTCGAACTACAGCGCTCGCGGGCTTGCCATCGGCGATTGGAACAACGACGGGCGCGCGGACGCTGTATTTACCTGCCTTAACGGTCCGCCCGTGTTGCTGAAAAATATTTCGGAGCCAGAAAACTCTTGGATCGGTTTTGAACTCCAGGGAACGACAAGCAACCGAGACGCGATCGGCGCGAAAATTACCGTTGAAGCCGATAGAAGAAAATTGGTGCGTTGGATGACAGGCGGTTCGAGCTATCTTTCTTCCCATGACAAAAGGGTCCTCGTGGGGCTGGGACCTGTTTCTGCGGCGTCAAACCTCCGCGCGGAAATTCGTTGGCCCAACGGGAACGTGCAGAAACTCACAGAATTGAAGCCTAATCGCTATTACCACGTCGTTGAGGCAAGACCGGCGCCGTAAGAAAACGCCGCAGCGCTCGATAATCCTAATTGCCGGCGGTCTTCCAATAAGCTTGATGTCCGATGTAGTCGTCGTCGGCCAGGTTCGCAATGATCAACCGTTTTATCTCGAGGGGGTTAATGGTGCCCTGGCGTTTGTAGGCAACCTCTCCGTTTGGCCGGATGAGCATCGTGAAGGGCACCGCAGCATTCCAATCCGCATCGAACGCGGAGAGCAGCGGATAGATGTCGGTAGACCCGAGAATCAGGTTCCGGCTGGTCGCATGCAATTTGCTCAGGACACCCACAACGCCGGGCTGTTCGTCGGGATAATTAATGCTTACGGTCACCATATCAAAGGCTCGGTGGCCGTACATGCGATAGATTGTCTGAAACTCGGGCATTTCTGTCCGGCATGGACCGCACCACGTGGCCCAGAAATTGACCAACAGTAATTTCCCCGAAGCGTTGTTTCTGAGCGCTCTTAGGTCAGCCGCGCTCGCGGCCTGAAGCTGTACCGGCTTCGCTTCAATTTCCGCGAGTTCTTCTTTTCGTCCTTCTTCCTTGTACAGCCACTTTGTGGAGCAGCCAACAGAAGGCGTCTTGGCAACCGGAACGGTCTTCCCTTCCAGGATTGCGTCGATAGCGTTTCGTGCGTCGCGGCTCGTGACCAATGTCTCGCGAGGATTGTTATCAACGCGTCCCTGATAGCGCAATTTGCGCTCCGCGTCGAAAATAAAAAGATGCGGAGTCGCAGCCGGTCCGTAGGCTTGCGAAACTTTTTGTGTTTCACCGTCATAGAGGTAGGGAAAATTGAATTGGCGATATTTCGCGCGAACTTTCATGTCCTCGAAGGAATCTCCAGCATCGGTATAGCCCATCTCATCGAGGCGAACAGATTTGGGGCTGTTCGGTTGAATCGCTACGAGAGCGACGCTGTGGCCGGAATAGTCCTCTGCAATCCGTTTGATCCTGCTCTCGTAAAGTTGTGCAGTGGGACAATGATTGCAGGTGAAAGCGATGATCAGAACTTTGCTGCCGGCATAGTCCTTCAAGCAGTGATTCTGCCCGTCAATGCCGGGGAGGCAGAACTCTGGAGCCGGCGCGCCTATCTCCAAAGGCGGAGGCCCACCCTCATCCGCGACCGCGATGCTGCAGAAGGCCAGTGCGATCGGGAACCACAGGATGCAAAAAGTGCGAAAGGGCGTTCTCATGGTCGGTAACTCCGAATAGGCTCCAGTCTTTCATAACATGGTCCACGGCGATGCGCTCGCAGGCGATTCTCACGGGATGAGAATCGCTCAATTTTTGTTGCCCTGGTTTGCCGGCCTCGCGAAACTTGCGTGCACATAGACAACCATCCAGCCGTTTTTCGAAGGTGACTGCTGCTGGCGCTGCCATGGGCATTCTCCAGAAGTCGTTCTACTACCTAACTTGCGCATTTCAAATATGTTGCCAGTTGCTGCGGGCGACTGAAATTTCGGCGCCGGCGATCATCCGTGCATTGAGGAATTCGTTTCATAAATCGATTTAAACCAAGTCAATAATAGCACCTAGCAATAAGATGGGTGAATAAGATCACATGTTCACGGAGCGGGGCGGACGCTTCTCGATTTTGCATCTCTCATTTCATCGACAAGCCTCGACACTGCCTCGCGCGAAAACGGGGTGGGATATGAACACGTGTTATCAGGTGAGTCTGACTTGGCGGGGCGTGGCTGGCAGATTTCGGGCGCATACTTCTTTTTGGCGTGATACCGCAATTTTCAAGGCGTTGTTCATTTTCTTTCTATTGGCACTTTGTCTTCCGGGGCTCAATGCCCAGCTTTACACGGGAACAATCTCGGGCACCGTCACGGACCCTTCGGCGGCGGCTATCCCAACGGCAAAACTGACGCTGTTGGACGTGGACAAAGGATTCTCGTTTACGGCAACCGCGGATTCAGAGGGGCGATTTCTCTTCCGGCAGGTCCCTCCGGGAACCTACAACCTCAGCGTGGAGGCGACCAATTTTCAGTCCCAGCGCCAGGATGCCATCAAGTTGGACGTAAGTCAGAACGTCTCGATCAACTTTACGCTGAAGATTGGCTTGGCGACAGAGACGGTGGAGGTCACGGCCAGTTCTGTGCACCTGCAGACGGAAGACGCGGTGACGGGGCAGGTTGTGAACCGGAAGTTTGTGAACGACCTCCCGCTAGTGGACCGGAATTTCACGAACCTTGCGTTCCTGGCTCCTGGGGTCACCGAGTCCAATTTGGGATACGCAAAAAATTCGAATGGCGGCATTAATTTCTATTCCAACGGCGGCCGAAACTCCACTGCCGACGTTTTGATCGATGGGGCGAGCGCGACCAACTTCGAGCAAAACAGCGGAATTCAAAACGTGCCATACGTGCCGTCGGTGGACTCGGTGGAGGAATTCAAGGTACAGCAGTCCAACTTCACGGCCGAGTTTGGCTTCGCCGGCGGAACAGTCGTCAACGTCGTAACTCGCTCGGGAACCAATCAATATCACGGCAGCCTCTATGAGTTTTTCCGCAACTCTGTAATGGACGCGAACGAATGGTTTGCCAACAAGTTTGGCGATCCAATTCCGCCGCTCAAGAGAAATAACTTTGGCGGAACCTTTGGCGGTCCGATCAAGAAGGACAAAACCTTCTTTTTCTTCGACTACGAAGGGCTGCGGCAGAGAAACTTTTCTTCGGGGACCTTTGGTGTACCCACGGAATGCATGAGAGGGACAGGCCCTTGTCCGTTCGGTCAGTCTGCTTTGGGCAATTTCAGCGAGGTCTGCACGCTAAAGGGCGGCTCGTTTGATTCGGCTGGACGCTGTTCGGACCCGGCAGGTCAAATCTGGGATCCTTACACAGGCACGTTCAGTTCAAACCCTGCTGGAGATGGCAGCGTCAACCCGGGCGCGGTTCGCTCCAATTTTATTCCGTTTAATGATCTGTCCAGTTATGCGAGCCCAGGAAATCCAAAGCTCAACGGGACTCAGTTCCAACCTGCTGCTGGCGCCGGGAACTTGATCGATCCGGTAGCCGAGAAAATGCTGCTGCTCTTTCCCGTGGCGACAAGGCAAGCTGAAAGCTTCGACGATCTGCAGAACAATAACTTTTCAACGACGGGCACTTCGGGAAGCTCGAACAACAAGTGGGATATCAAGATCGACCACCGCTTCAGCGAGCGCAACCTGTTGAGCGTCAAGTACTCGCAAGAGAACGACCATTCCTCGAGCTTCAACTGCTTCAAGAATTTCGCGGATCCTTGTACGGGTGGACCCAATGATCCGACCCGCCACGTGGTGGCGATAAACTACACCCATACGTTTAGTCCAACACTCGTCATGACCCTCACCTACGGTTGGGTCCGCGGCTTTGATTTTTCACACGGTGTCGGCGGCGAGTTTTCGGACTTCGATTCTCAGTATGCCAGCACTGGATTTCCGGCGTATCTCAACACCGGTTTCAAAACGCTTCCTTTCATCGAATTCGGCAATGGCTACAACACGTCCATCGGTTCCCAACCCTTCGCCATTCTCCGCGAAGGCCAGGACTCCCATCACCTGGGCGGCGCGGTCAATTGGCTGCGGGGAAGGCATGATCTTAAGTTCGGCGGGGAAGCCCGCATGCATCGAATTAATTTCGTTCAACCCGGATGGCCTTCCGGCGATTTCGAGTTTAACCGCAGGTCCACATCACAGATTTCGAGCGTGGGCGACGACAGCACTGGCGGAGACGCCATAGCGAGCTTTCTCACTGGTGTGGGCAATCCTGAGAACAGCGGAGGCGGTTGCACGCCCTGCCAGCAGGGATTTAACAACTTTGCCAGTACCCAGAGCTTTCGCTACGCGTTCTTTGGCCAGGACAA
>QHYO01000702.1 GCA_003224135.1 Acidobacteriota bacterium
AATTGGCCCGGCTGGTCAACTCCACGGCTCGGCAAAGCCGTGTAAAGGAAGCGGCATGCCGGGTAAGTTGACTCCGTGCTGGTAGCGTCCTTGAGAATAAAAAACAGCTTTGTGCCTTTCGGGTCTTCCAGCACAGGTTCGAGGCGGAATGTTTTTCCCTGCAGTGTGAATTCCGCAAAACCGGGAACCGGCTGCGAATAGCTGGTGCCTACAAGCGTTACAAGTGAAACACTCTTTGGCGGAACATACGGCGTCCAGTTCGCAGTGACGCGATATGCCGAATCCGGATCAAACCACTTCAATCCATGAAATTCGAGGAGCGAAGGCGACTTCGCATCCTTAATACGCAAGGCGAATTTTTCCGCGCGTTTGATCACGTAGAAATTTAGCGTCCCAATCGTCACATGCGAGTTGAACTTGTCTTTGTCTTGATCCGCACGCAAGACCTGCTCTTTTGCGGGCGATCCGTCAATTTGAAGTCCGGAAGCAAAACCTTCTTTTGGTGCGATTAATTTGACCGAGTCGTTCTCTAATTTAAGGACGGCGAGGTGAGCAGGAGCCGTGTTCGGCAAGTGAATCTTGTTGTCGCCGGCAGAGCCGATGGATGTCTCTCCGGGTTCGAGCCACTCAAGCCCGATCAAGGACAGCCAGCCGTCGGGCTTCTGCAAATCCGAAGCGTGTTGGGTGCGCCAGGCAAGTTCGTCACTTTGGGAGTACGGCTCTTGTGCCGGCAGCGAAAGCGGTAAGAATGCAATTAGGGCTAGAATCAGTAACGAGACATAATGGGACCCGCGAAGGCGCATAAAAAATTATAACGTGAATCGGGTTGTTCGCGAAAACGAGCTCGATTGAGGTCTATCCCGCTGGCAGTAGCTTAAAACTGGAGAGAGCCGCATGAAAATTATGGTGATTGGCGCGAGCGGCGCACTGGGGACGGCAGTCTCCGCTGAACTCTCGGCGCGACACGAAACCGTAGCCATAGGGCGCACGAGCGGTGATTTTCACGCGGATATGCGCGAGCTCACGAGCTTGCGGACTATGTTTCAAAAAGTGGGTAAGGTGGATGCGATCGTCTGCACG
This sequence comes from Acidobacteriota bacterium, assembly GCA_003224135.1. Classification (GTDB taxonomy): domain Bacteria; phylum Acidobacteriota; class Terriglobia; order Acidiferrales; family UBA7541; genus Acidiferrum. Next base: position 1,081 of record QHYO01000702.1, read on the forward strand.
GCTGGTAGCGTGCATTTTGGACCCTGGTCCGAACTGACACCGGAAAAATTCGAACTTGGACTGCGCGACAAGCTGATGGGTCAAGTGAACGTGGTTTTGGCGGGCCAGGAGTTTCTACACGATGGCGGATCGTTTACTTTGACGAGTGGCATTCTGAGCGAGGATCCGATTCGGTATGGCGTCGCGGCTTCGCTCGTCAATGGCGCACTTGAAAGCTTTGTTCGAGGGGCGGCCATTGAACTGGCACGTGGATTGCGGATAAACGCCGTCAGTCCGACGGTGATCGAAGAGTCGATGAGTTCCTTCGGGCCGTACTTTCGTGGTTATAAGCCGGTGCCAGCCAGCCACGCGGCTCTCGCCTACAGCAAGAGCGTCGAGGGCAAACAAACCGGACTGGCGATAGTTGCGCCGGACTGTATCTAGGGCTGCTACTTCTTGTTGTCGGACGAACCTGCGGTCAGATTGTTCGTGACAGAGAATACGTTAGGAACGGCACTGGCCCTCAGGTTCGCGAGATTCTTGTCCTACTCCGAATCGACCACGCCTTCGAGCGTCACGTTTCCATTTCTCACGATGATGTGGATGGAAGGAAGCGCGGACATTCCATAGCGGGACAATACGGCGTCGCCATAAATTGCGCGATAGACGGCTCGGCGCAATTGATCGTCCATCGGCGAGACGGGGAGAACTTCAATTTGATTGTTGACCGAGGCCACGCCCTCGATACTTTTTACCGCGTTTTCAGCATCGCTTTTCAGCGTCGGGCGCACGACCTGGCCGAGCAGTGTCACTTTGTCGCCTTCGACCTTAAAGAGGAGATTATCGAATACGGAATAGTAGGGAAGCAGCAGCAACTGGTGACGCACCTCTTTGACCAGATTCTCTTGCATCTTTCTTTCGTTGCGCTGGTGAGAAG
>QHYO01000699.1 GCA_003224135.1 Acidobacteriota bacterium
ACGCACCGCAGGTCGCGAACGCCATCAGCCGGATTTTTGATAGTGCCAATGTAAAGACGAAGAACGTGGCGACGTCAGTATCGGGGCACTCGGTGATCGTCAAGCGAGTTCCACTGCCGCTGATGAGCGAGGAAGAGTTGTACGACCGCATTCCCGCCGAGGCCAGCCAGCACATCCCGTTCGACATTGCCGACGTGAACCTGAGCTATCAATTGCTCGAATCGATGGACGCGCAGATGGACGTGCTGCTGGTGGCGGTAAAGAAAGACAAGATTCTGAATCACACGAACGTGCTGGCGCAGGCAGGCAAGACGCCAGTGGTCGTGGATATCGATGCATTCGGACTGCAGAACTGCTTTGAAGTGAACTATGAACCCGACGCTGGCCAGACGGTGGCACTGCTGAATATCGGCGCGAGCGTCATGAACATCAACATCGTGCGTGGAGGAATTCCGCTGTTCACGCGCGACGTGAGCGTGGGCGGAAATCAATACACGGACGCGCTACAGAAGGAACTGGATTTGAGCTTCGAAGATGCCGAGCGGTTGAAGAAGGGTGAAACACTGCCAAGCGTCACGGACGAACAGAAGCAGCAGATATTGCGCAGCGTGAGCGACATTCTGACGCTGGAAATTCAAAAGACGTTTGACTTCTTCCGCGCGACGGCGAGCGGCGAAAACATTCAGCGGATTCTGGTGGCAGGGGGAACGGCACGAGTGCCGGGCCTGGTTGACCTGCTGCGGGAGGAATTCGCGATGCCGGTTGAGGAATTGAATCCGTTCCGCAAAGTGCTGATCAATCCCGGCAAGCACAGTGACGATCAGATTCGAGAGATGTCGCCGCGGCTAGCGATTGCCGTGGGCCTGGCGTTGAGGAGCTTCGACTAGCCATGATCCGCATAAACCTTCTCGGACAGACACGGCCAAAGTCAGCAAGGCGGCCAGTAGATACTGGGGCGGCCCTGCCAGCGGTCTTCATTGGAGCCGGTGTGGTACTGGGCGGCTTGGTGCTGGGCTACATCTATTTTTCGTGGCAAAGCAAATTGACCGAAGAGAATAACCGCATCAAGCAGCTCACGGCCCAAAAGACGGAATTGCAGCAGATCAAGCAGCAGGTGGAAACCTTCG
>QHYO01000700.1 GCA_003224135.1 Acidobacteriota bacterium
CGCAATGGCCAATCCATTGAGAGACATGTCGGTGATCATGCAGGGACTGGTGGCGGCGGCGATCGCGGTGGTCCTGGTGCTGGTGGGAATTTATCTGCCGTTCTCACCGGTGGCGCAGGAGAAAGATCAAGTGGACAAGGCCGTTCAGCAACGAGCGCAGCTAACCCAGGAAGTGCAGCAGTTACAGGTTTATCAGCGGAGATTTGGCGAACTGAAGCAGGAGATGGACGCGCTGAACAAGCAGCTGGACACGTTGAAG
>QHYO01000701.1 GCA_003224135.1 Acidobacteriota bacterium
AAAGAGCAGCTTTGAGCGTGTGGTATTTCTTGGCACCGGGGCACGTTTCGGAGCGTCGCGGGAAGCGGCTCTAAAGATGCTGGAGATGACAGCGGGCCGGGTCACCACACTTTGTGAAACGTACCTTGCCTTTCGCCATGGGCCAATGAGTTACGTACAAGACAAGACACTAATCGTAGGCTTCCTGTCCTCAGATTCCATTCTGCGGGCTTACGAATTGGATTTATTGCAGGAACTGGACCAAAAAAATCTTGGCTTATCCAAGCTGCTGGTCGGTGAGAGGATTCCTCATGGGGCGCTAAGAACAGGTGACGTCGCGATTGAGTGCGGCGGCTTGGCGGACCTTGGAGACCAGGACGCTGTGGCAATCGATGTTGTCGTGGCTCAGCTTCTCGGCTTCTTTCGGTGTCTGGAAGAGGACCTCAGTCCGGATTCGCCCTCGGAGGACGGAATCATCCAGCGTGTGGTCGGAAAATTTCCACTTCACACCCCTTCGTAAAACTCGGGTTCTCCGAACAAAGCAGGTCGAGGAAAAAGGGTGGCGTAGTTCGACGGCAGAAAATGACCCATCACTCGACATACTCCAGCTGCAAGAAGCCCGCGCTCGGCTTTCCAGCGGTTCGAGTTGCGCTGCTGCTGTTGTTTCTCTTGGTGACCGCAACGTTCGCAGCGGGCCAGGTACGGGTGTGGGAAGGAACTCTGAAGGTCCCTGTGTACGAGGAGGGAGCTCCCGACCCTAACCCTCCCTTCGATGAATTCTCTACCAATCGCTTCAGTTATCCCTACACTCTGCGAACGGAAATCACCAGTCAGCGCGTGGAACACGACTTGCGCGCAATCTATCTTGAAAACGAATATCTGAAATGTTCCGTCTTGCCCGACGTTGGAGGGCATCTCTATACCTGCTTGGACAAGATCAGCGGGCTGCCGATGTTCTACGCGAATCCTTCCATCAAGAAAGCGAAGATTGGATATCGCGGAGCGTGGGCCGCGTTTGGCGTAGAGTTCAACTTTCCGGTCTCCCACAACTGGGTATCCATGTCGCCTGTAGACTTCGCCTACACGGCAAACCCTGACGGCAGCGCGTCCGTGATCGTCGGCAATATCGACCGTGTTTACGGGATGCAATGGTCCGTCGCGCTGACGCTGCGCCTGGGTTCAACCGTTTTGGAACAGCGCGTAACACTGAACAACAGGAGCGATGTACGCCATCGCTTCTATTGGTGGAACAATGCGGCCGTACAAGCCTGGGACGACTCGCGGATCGAATATCCCATGCGCTTTACAGCTGCTCACGGATTTGCCGAAATCGAAACCTGGCCGGTGAATTCGCGGGGGAAAGATTTGAGCATCATACGCAACCAGACGGATGGACCGCTCTCCTCGTTTGCTCACGGGAGCCGCGAAAATTTTATGGGGGTCTGGAATCCAAAGACCAACGCTGGAACCGTGCATTTCGCCGACTATGGCGAGGTGCCGGCGAAAAAGATCTGGTCCTGGGGCGTCGATGCCGATGGCCTCGATTGGCGCAGCGCGCTTTCCGATAACAACAGCGCCTACGTGGAGATTCAAGCCGGGCTCTTTCGAAATCAGGAGACTTATGCGTTTCTGGAGCCACGGCAAACCATAAGTTTCAGCGAATATTGGATGCCGGTTCGGGAGATCGGAGGAATCTCACGAGGCAATCTTGCCGGCGTGGTTCATTTGCAGCGGAAACAAGGAACATTGTATGCGGCTCTTAATGCCAACCGAAAAATTCCCGCGGCTTCCGTTCGCATTTTCGACGGAAACGCCTCGTTGCTCGACGAGCGAGTAGACCTCGAACCGGAACGCGTCTGGAAGAAGGAGATTGGCGTTCAGGACGCCAGCCGCAAATACAGATTTGAGCTGAGGAGCAAAGAAGGCACCGTTTTGATCGCACAGTCCGAGGGCGAATATGACTGGGTGCCGGATTCGGAAATCAAGGTTGGTCCGCAGACATCCTACGCAATTCCTCAGGAGACAAATCGAACCGCGGATGACTGGCTCGAATTTGCCATCACAGCGGAGCTAAACGGTGAGTTGTTGAATGCCGCGAAGTGCTATGAAAAAGCCCTCGAGAGATTCCCGACCAGTTTCGAGTTACAAAAAGCTTCCGGGCGACTTTTCGCGAGCTTGAAGCGTTATCAGGAGGCTACCGATCATCTCGCCGCCGCGCACGCGCGAAACACCACGGACAGTGAAGTGTCTTACTATCTCGGGATCAGCTATGAGGGACTGGGGCGAGACCGCGATGCGCTCGATGCCTATCAGGAAGCCATGCGATTGCCGTCTTATCGGGCGGCGGCGGCGTTGCGGGTTGGCGAACTGTTGGCGCGACAGGGTGCGATGCAGGCTGCGGAAGACGCACTGACGATCAGCCTCCGGTCTGCACCGGAGGATCTTCGCGCCGCAGAGGAACTCGGCGCTGTCGAACGGGCACGCGGGAAACTTGAGAGTGCGAACCTACTTGCACGCGAGTGGCTCGCGCGATTCCCGCTGAGCGATTTTCTCAATGAAGAGATAGGCGAACCCCACCTTGAGCACCTTTCCGCGGATCCCTATCGTCTTTTGAATGTGGCCTCTGAATACGCAAGGTTGGGGCTCTACCGGCGAGCCATAGACGTTCTTTCGCGAACGTATCCACCCGTCAATGCCGACCAGCGCGAGCCCGGCGCTGTAGCGCCGCAAAACCATCCTCTTGTGGTTTACTTTCGCGGATATTGCCGCGAAAAGCTAGGAGAGTCTGGCGCAAGCGACTACGCGGAGGCCGGCCGGCTCTCGACGACTTACGTGTTTCCGAACAGCGGCGAAGATTCTAGCTCGTTGCAGGCGGCGTTGCGTCAGAACGAAAGCAACGCGAGTGCGCATGCTCTTCTCGGCGATTGGTACTTTGCTCGTGGAGAAGCGGATCGCGCTCTTGAAGAATGGAAGCGTGCGCGAGCCTACAATCCCCGTCTGCCCGCGTTGGACGCCAGCATCGGATTAGCAGAACTCAAGGTAAAAGCCAATTTTGACGGTGCATTGGATGTCTTTGAAGAAGGCATAAAGAACGATCCGCGGAACATAGCCAATTATTCGGGCGCGATTGCAGCTACCGCGCTTCTCCGGAAGCCTCCCGCAGATCGGGTGAATATTCTCGAACGATATCCGGACCTGAACACCATGCCGACGGCTCTGGTTTATGAACTGGCGTTGAGCCGCGCGGAAGCAGGGGACTATCGAGGCGCGATAAATTTGTTCAGAAATCGATTTTTTGGACGAGAAGAAGGAGGTACCAACGTACGGCAGGTTTGGATTGAAGTAAGAGTGACGCAAGCCGTTGGGTTGGGACGCGCGGGTCATTGCGACGAGGCGCTTGCCGTAGTGAAAGGGATCGGTTCTCCCGTGCCGGGACTCGCGTTCACCGAGAATGGCCTACAGGGCATCCTAGAGTCCGCTAGAACCAACTACCTCCTTGGGGAATTGTCCGCTTCTTGCGGGGAAAAAACGGATGCAGACCGGCGATATCAGGCCGCTTCTCAGGCAACCGAGGCCTCTCAAGTGGTTTGGGCTTGGGCCGCAGCCAGGAAACGAGCCGGGTATGACCCGGCACAATGGCGAGTGCGCCTCACTTCGGCCCTCTCGCAGGCTGAGTCTACGTCCCGCACCAGCGCTTTGAAGGGCTGGTGGATTTGTTCAATCGGAACTTTACAAATTGCACTCGGTCGCGATGAACAGGGTAAATCCTCTTTACGTGAAGCGCTTCTTCTGCCGGATAGTTTGATGTCTTATCACTTCGCGCGCTTGGTTCTTGACGGCGCTACACCTCGATAACTTCGATACCTTTCTGCCTGCTTCGGTAAATTCTGAAGTTGCGCCCCTTATCCGTGATCAGACGGTGGATCCTGTCAAAAGGACCAATCTTAGAGATCGCCTGCGGCCCAGCTTGCTGAAATCTGCGACAACAGTCACTTCCGCATTTTTAAATCGCAGATCTGAAAAGGGCGGCGGAGAGAGTGGCCGCCCTTTTTTATCGTGAGGATTCTGCAGGCACGCAAATTAAACTTGTTTGAATCGCAGCCTGACGCTATGAACGCCATCCAGAGTTAATGCCAGAACGCCTTTGTTGTTCGAACGAAGGTGTTCTGTTCTGACTGCAATTCCGGGTGCCGCAATCGATGTGGGTGTGGTGATATTGGGACCCGCAAACGTAATTTCAAATAGCGCGTCCTCCTTCAGCCCAAATGCCAAGAGTTCTGTGCAGGCGATCGCGGGAACGGTCACTTCTCCTTCGAGAAGTGGGGAAATGCCGGAGTTGAATAAGGCCACCGGGCCAGATTCGAATGCCGCGCCCGCTACATTCAGACCTTTCACCAATTCAACCGGGTGCTTGCCGGTAGCTGCGCGTGATCCTATTTCCAGCACATGAAGAAAATGATCTTCCTCGGCAGGCACCGCGGGCGATACTTCCACTCGCCACGCGCCAGATACGACATTCTTGCGGTTGGAATGTTCGAGTTTTTGGAAATTGTTCCCCCAGAAATTCTTCCACATAGACTGAAGGCGAGGGTCGCGGGGAAGAGGTCCGCCTTCAGCAGGGTCAAGCGGCCAGTTTTCGCCGCTGCCCCAATCGCCGCCGTGCTCATTCCCAGGGGTCCAGAACTCATTGCCCGGTCCTCCGCGCTTAGTTACCGAACGTCGTTCGGGCAGAAGACAATGCACCAATAATTCGCCGTCGCCGTCATGAAAGCGAAATTCGTCGGCATCGGCAAAATCTGTTGCACCGTGCGCTGCGACACCGCCCGCAGCGATGAATGAAGGTTCATTGACGCCGTGCAATAACCAAATTTTTCGAAAGCCGCGATCGGTACTGATGACGCGATCGAAAATAAACAAAATATTTGAGATCGGAATGTAAAGCAATTGGCGTGTGAAACAACTGAGTTTGCCGGGCGCATAGGCTTTTGTGGCGTCCCCCAGCGCATAGTGATAGGAGCCTGCCTTGTAATCGACGACGCGCATGGTAGCGAGATTCCAGAGTTCGCGTGTGCGATTCCAGTCTTCGATGCTGCGCACGGTATTCCAGAAACGAGCGGAATCCATGCGTTGTCCGCCATCATTGGCGGCATCCACGATGTTGTCAGACCAGAAGAATCGCTCGTGCGGGTCATAAACCAGAATGGAATTGTGCGCCACCGTGCGACGGTAATAGTTCAGGTAATGCGGGCTCTCGGTATCCGTATAGTCGGCGCCGCTATCGATAGCCAGATATCCGCGGTGATAAATCGAAAAGTGGTTCTGCGATAGATGCTGGTGCTTTGAAAAATAGGGGCCGCAATCGAATTCGATCCAGGTTGAATTGCGTTTCCAACCGTCGCGCATCACCAGATGACCGACACCAGGGAAGAATCGCTGTCGCGGAAGTTCCGAAGGCCCGGCGAGCGCAGGCTCCCGCGGCACTACCTCGAAGTCGTTCCACAGAAATTCCAGCACTGGAAGAACCCATTTAGCAGGAGTGAAACCGCTGTTTCGCAGAAGCCATGCGCTATAGGGGTCCTTGAACCGGTGAACAGCGTAACCCAGCAGAGCCGTATCTCTTTCGTCGAGTATTGGATACTCGTTATCGCCCTCACGCGAAGGTGTTCCGTCGGGTAGCAATTTGTATAGATAGGTGGCTCCGATGTTGGCAAAGATCGTATAACTGCGGGCAGGATCGACGGCAGTTGTGGTGCGTTGAAGTTCCGCGAGCACGGCCAAGAGAGCAAGCGTAATTCGAAAGTAATCCATAGATTCGTGATAACTGCCTTCTGGCGTGACCAGTTGGGTGGTTTCCAGGATATTGTCGAACGCTTGTTGAGTCCGCTGGCGTAAAGCACTGCAGCGATCGGCGACACTTGGGTGGGCTCGCACAGCGGCCAGAGCAAACGAAACAATTGCAAGATAGCGGAGCACGTAGTTGTGATACGAAGCTTGTTCCGGTATCGAAAGATCCGGGCCTGCGAGTAGAGACGAAGCACTATCCACGAGTCCGCTCGCAACGCTGTCTTTAAGCGCTCGATCGAACGCAGGATGCTCATACAGCCAATCGAATGCGAGGGACAAACTGACAAATTGCATCCAGGAACGCGAGAGCGAGTTCTGCGGAAGGCCGGGCAATGCACGAATACCCGCGATTGCTCGCTCGGCGAACTCATCTTTTTTGGTAATTTGCCAGGACAGAGCCCAGCCGGCGATATCCGCAGAGGGGCGCCGGCCGCGATCATAACGAGTTTTCAATACGCCGAGGCCGCTGAAGGGATCATCTTGAAGCAGCAACAAGGAAGGATGAATCCCTGATTCGGAGGGCTGTTTAAGAAGGCCAACAGGAAAGGCTGCGGCACTTAACAACGCAGATGAGAACTCTCGCCGGTTCATTTTCACGCTGCGAACTCCATCACCGCGGAAGTCGCCTGATAAAGCGAAATTCATCGATCCGATTTTCGCTCGCGCAAGGTGAGCTAGGCTGATGACTTTTCAGAATTGGGTGATACCGCAAATATGGCAGCGCCTCCCAGCAGACCTGCAACGGCGATGATATTCCATGCCAACTCGTAGCTGTGACGAGTGTCGAAAATTCTGCCAGCGAGCCAGGGCGCCCCCCATTGTCCCAGCGAATAACCCATTATGATAAGAGCCAGCAGTTTCCCGAGTGAGACGGTCCCAAAACATTCCGCGGCAACCAGCGGGATCAGCATGTAGTCCGCTCCCATCGAGAAACCAAAAACTGCCACGAAGGCCCAGATCACCGCGGGATAGTGCGCAAAATTGAGCAAGAGGACTGAGACGCTCAGGATGGCGTAGAACAACGCCATGACGTCTTTCTTTCGAAAGCGATCCGCCAAGTAGCCCACCAGTACGCGGCCGCCCAGACTGGCCACCAGCAGAGCCGTAAAGAATCGCGACGACATGCTGGCGGAATAGCCTGCATCCTTCAGAAACAAGATGAAATGTTGGATCACCGCGCCGATGGCGCCAATGACCACGGTTGATCCCGCCAGGATAAACCAAAAGTTCGTAGTGCGA